>CALGPR010000120.1 GCA_937960425.1 uncultured Lentisphaeria bacterium | reverse complement strand
GCGCTCCAGCAACTGCAAGTTCCGGTGACTCTGCCGACTTATGATGAAATGCTGGGGCGCAACGGGGTCACGAATGAAAACTACAATGACCGTCTGTTTGAACTGCTTCAGGAAGACCGCCCGAATATTTTAACGATCCATGCGGAGGCAGAAGGGGGAAAATGCAACGATATGTTCAACGCTTTTCTGGATCGTGCCATCAATGCAGGCTGGACGTTTAAGACGCTGGGAGAATTGGCCGCAGAGGCAGGAAAAAGTTCGGAAGTCCCGCTGGAACGCATTTTACCGTTGCCCTTCCCGGGCCGGGAAGGTTGGCTTGCCGTACAGTCAAAACTCGAACCACAAGCTGGCAAAGGGGAATTATGATCAAACGCTTTGATCTTGCTCGTGGAGATCTGGCAATACTTCAATTGGGGATTCTCGGCGGAGTTGTCAACGTTGCGCTGTTAAGTCTGGTGTTTTACTGGCATACTGGAGCGATTTCCGAGGTAACCAATGGAGCAGGCATTGCAATTGCCGGGGCAGCTCTACTGGTGTCTGCCTGGATAGCGGGAAAAAAAGGCATTCAAAACACCCCGGGGAAACTGTTGTTGCGCGGGAAACTGTTTGAAACGGCAGGAGCGGTTTTGCTGCTACTCAGCGCACTGCTTTCTCCGGATTCTGTTCCGACAGGGCTTTTGGCCTGGGCAGGTGAAGCGGGTTATGGAGCGGCGGGCGGATTCCTGCTGGCGGCATTTTTCCGACTCTGGCCGGAAAATTATCGGTATTATTTTCTGTTCCGCCAATTGACACTATTGCTGTTGGGCGGCTGTATCGTCGTTACGGTCTTACTGACAGCGGCTTTTTTCTGCCGCCGTTTTGTCCCTGCCCCGAATTTGATGATAGCAATTTTTGTGGCACAGTGCATTATTGCCATGATTTTTCTGCCAGTTTCGAAGTTCTGGCGCATCCGTTCGGCGAATCCTGCTGATTATGAAGAACCAATTGTTTACCCGGGGAAAAGTCCATCTCGGAATATTGAACAAACTCTTCTGGTATTGTTGTCGGCGGGGACGCCATTTTTCGGATTGATGCTCTGGAAACAATGGGAACTGTGGTATATCGGAGCGCTTCTGTTTCTGGCAGGGATCTGGGTGGGCGCAGGCTGGAGCAACCTTTTTGCCAAAAAGACATTGAACGTTGGCCGCTGGCCGCTGGCAATACTGGGAATTTTCTTCACATTTCTACTTCTTGGGTCTGCAGACGCGACCCAATCAATCGGGTTGGCGAATACGGCTTGTTTTATTCTTGGAATCTTTTATGCAGTGGCCCTGCTGGCATTAACGCCGGAAACATTGCGAAATACCTCATTTGCTTCCCGGGTCAACCGTAGTGCCGTCTTTGTTGTTGCGTCGGGACTGCTTTTCACCAGTGCGCTGCCAATTTTACAGCTGGCACGCAGCTGGGGGTATCTTGCTTTTGGAGTATGGAGCATTATCCTGCTGCTGGTCTGCATTGGCCGGCCGGACATTGTTCTGCGTTCTGTAATTCTCGTCCTTTGTTGTACGATTTACAAAATCCGGAAATTCAACACGGAACGAATCCCGGAACGGGGAGCTGCGTTACTGGTGGCAAACCACGCGTCTTTTCTGGATGCCCTGCTGATTCTCTGCCTGACGCCGCGCCCGGTACGGTTTCTGGTACACCACAACTTTTACAATCTCCCCCAATTCAACTGGTTGATGCGCTGGTGCAACGTCATAGAAGTTCCCCCGGCGAACCGCCCCAAACAGATGAAACAATTCTTTGCAGAAGTTCGAGAAGAACTCCGCCAAGGTGGAATGGTATGCGTCTTTCCAGAAGGTGGAATCAGCCAGAATGGCATCATGCAAAGTTTCCATGCAGGAACAGATATGATGCTGCCATCCTGGGATGTTCCGGTAATTCCGATTCGCCTGGGAATGCTGTGGGGAGGATTATTCACCTCAAGCAACGGGGCAATGCGGGTAATTGCCCCGCACGAATGGCCGATTCCGGCAACGATTACCGTAGGAGAGCCGATTTCAGCAGGAAAAACCGGCTATGAAATCCGTCAAATTATTGCGGAAATGGGAGCAGAAACGGAAATGCTGCCCCGTTCCAATGAACGCCCGCTGCATATCCATTTTCTGCACCGGGTCAAGCGGCAACTGCTATGGGGGCGGCGTTCTTTTAAAGATGCAGAGGCACCCAGAGGAGTTAAAGATTTTACCATTTTGTTAAAAGCAGTTCTGCTCAGCCGTCAATTACGAAGACTGGATAATGACAGTGAGTATACAGCATTGATGCTGCCTAATTCGACGGTTCTTGTTGCCAGCCTTTTTGCGGTGATGTTTTCCGACAAAAGCCCAGCGATACTGAATTTCACTTCCGGGCAGGCGGCGACACGCATCGCAATGGATAAAGCAAAAATCAAAGTAGTTCTGACCAGTCGGAAATTTATTGAAAAGGCAAAAATTCCAGAACTACCGGAAATGGTATTTCTGGAAGATCTTGCAAAAAAAATCACTGGTATGGATAAGATACTGGCGCTGTTGCAGCTGCTTTTGTTGCCGTCTTTTGTGTTGGAACGGATACTTGCGCCGAAGTCCCGGAATGAATTGTTTAAAGTTGCAGCATTGCTCTTTTCAAGCGGCTCTACGGGGATTCCCAAAGGGGTCATGTTGTCGCACCATAATTTCAATTGTGACTTCTTCTCGTTCTGGCGGGTAATCGGTTGGCGTTCCAACGATCGCTTGATTGGGGTATTGCCGCTCTTCCACTCTTTCGGGTTAATGGTCTGCTTCTGGATACCGGCGGTTTCGGGAACACCGGTGACTTATACAGTCAATCCGCTGGAAGCCGGCACCGTCGGCAAAATTCTGGAAACAGATAAAGTTACGTTGATGGTAGCGACACCGACATTTCTGCAAACTTACATGCGGCGCTGCTCACGGGAACAATTTGCCACTCTGCGTCTGGTTATTACCGGAGGAGAAAAACTTCGCAAAGATATCTTTGAGAAGTTCAAAGAAGTCACCGGGTTGGAAATTGTCGAAGGCTATGGAGCCACGGAATTGTCACCGATTGTATCGATCAATCTGGCGACATCGATTTTTGAATTGGGAAAACGGGCGGGAAAATACGGAAGTATTGGAGTTCCCCTGCCGGGGATTGCGGTCAAAATCGTCGACAGTGCGACGCGGGCGATCCTTCCGGAAAATGTTTCTGGAGAGCTGTGGGTGAAGGCAGGAACAGTTATGAACGGTTACCTTGACGATCCGGAAGCGACAGCGAAAGCTGTTGTCGACGGCTGGTACAATACTGGAGATATTGCAAAAATGGATACCGACGGGTATCTGATGATCACGGGTCGATTGTCGCGTTTCAGTAAAATTTCCGGGGAAATGGTTCCGCATGAATTGTTGGAAATGAAGGTCAATGAACTTCTGGAAACGGAAAAAAGATGCGTGGCAGTAACGGCGATTCCCGACAGCAAGCGAGGCGAGCGGTTATTGCTTTTTCATTCCATTGAAGGGCTTGACGTATCCGGTATCATCGAAAAGCTGCGAGCGGGAGGTATGCCAAATTTGTGGATTCCCAAAGCGGATGACTTCCGTTATACGGCGCATATTCCTCTGCTCGGGACAGGGAAACTGGATTTGCAGGGTGTAAAAGAGCTTGCGAAAACTGTTCAGGAATTGTAATATAAAAAATTGGCGGCATGCCGATCAACCTCAAAAATATCAGAAGGACACGATTATGAAAAAACGTCTGCGGAAAAAGCTCGGGCTTGGGGAATATACCCGGTTAACGTTCACCCTTGAAGCGAAACTCAAGGAATTGGACGATGAAGGGATGGATGCCTTGTACAACCGTTTTATCGAGTTATTGGAGAAGTTTGAATTTGAGTGTTATGGCGGCTGGTGTGACCAGGAGCTTTTCATGACAATTTCCACAGGTCTTATCGGCAATGACAATGCAGAACGGCGTTTGCGTTTTCTGGAAGCGCTTTCCCAATTCGATGAAATTACTGAATTTGATGCCTCCGAGCTGTAAGAATACAGCTCAAGATTGTTATGCAGCTGAAACCCGAAGTAGATACAATAGTGCGCTTGCCGCGGGCGAATATGGCACGAATTGTGCGGAAAAGTACAGTACGTGCAGTGCGGCCATTACCGGCTCGCTTCGGTTCGCTCCGTATTCTGCTGATCAGTGACTTTCATTTCCGGGACACTGATCTTGAAAATGGGGCATTGCCAAAGTTGATTACCAAGGCAAATGAGTTGCAGGCGGATCTGATTGCATTGTGTGGGGATTACGTAGCGGGGCACTGGCCATCGGAGACCCCGCTTGAAAGTTTCATTGAACTTCTGGGGGGGCTGACGGCGCCGCTTGGGGTCTGGGCGGTTCTGGGCAATCATGACAATACCAGTGCCTTCCGCCTGGAAAGAGCTTTTCGGAATTACACGGCAATCCACTTATTGCGAGATTCGAATGTCCGATTGCCATTTCACGATTCCTTTGTGCAAATTGCTGGGACCCGTGACACCAGTAGCGAATATTATAATTTGGAAACGACGCTTTTTGGGATTGACCCGGCAACACCGACGATCCTGTTGACGCATTCTCCACTTATTTTTCCGAAAGTACCCGACTTTGTCACGCTGACACTTGCTGGCCACACGCATGCCGGACAACTGCGTTTGTGTGGGAAAAAACTTTCTCTGGTACCTTCGCATTGGAAAATACGATATAATTACGGGATTTTCCGCGAAGGGAACAAACTGCTTGCGGTAACAGCGGGGCTGGGGTGCAGCCGGATTCCGTTCCGTCTCAATACACCTCCAGAATTGTGGTTGATTACCCTCTGTTAATATACTCTTTCCCCTGCATTACGCTGCCTGCAAAAAATATTGCGAAGCAATGGCAGTCGAGCGGATGCGCCCCGGACGCCTGACCAGCTTGGCAGACAACGCTGGCCAGGCAAAGTGCGAAGACAAACGTCAGAGGCGTACCCAGTACTTTTTGCGCAATGCGCAATGCTTTGTTTTTTTCGCAATGAAGAACAAGTATTGCCGCCAGTTCTTCTGATCCAGTTTATTTGCGCCGCTGTATTATTTTGATCGCGAAAAGGGCAACAAAAGCCAGAACTCCTATGGTGCCGCAGATATAGGGAATCCAATTGGTCAGCCCGGTATTCATTTGGCGTTTGGTTGCATTGGCAATCTGCTTGCTCAAAGGAGCAGATTGCTTTTTCTTCGGGGACGCGAGATATTGTCGTTGGGCACCTCTGGCCTCTTCTCGGTTCGCAAACGCGGTAACAGTAATATCCGACGGCGTATCGAAGAAAGAATCTTCTACGTCAAAATCATAATCTGTGTACTTCGTGGAATAAATGACCTTTCCTTGAGAATTCAAAGAATCATGTTGTAATAAAACATAGTTGCTTTGCCGATAATAGGCACGGGTAGACATTACCGTTTTTTCATCAGGTTTAAAGCCATCTTCATAATTATATTTGTTTACGACGATATAACATGGTTCGTTATCCAGTTTCCCGGTGCGGAGAGTGATAGAATTATTGTCTATACCCCTTAACTCCGGCAGGGGAGGAATTTCATTGTTTTTTAAAGCTTCCTTGAATTGTTCCTGCTGAGCAAGTTTTTCCTGAATCTGTTCTTCAGCAATTTCACTGAGCTTATCAAAAGCGGCTTTGTCGCTGCTCCGGGTAATGATGGAATCCAGATTGGCGATAAAAATATCTTTGTTATTATATTGGGTGTAATACCCCGGGGTAGTTTCTTTCCCGGCATTCAGGGTGCCTC
>CALGPR010000119.1 GCA_937960425.1 uncultured Lentisphaeria bacterium | reverse complement strand
ACATTTCATTCTTGCAATAAAATTGCCGAAAAAATACCGAAACTTTTATTTGCTCTATCTCAAAGCAATTTCAGCAAAATAGCAATTCTCATTTTATAGCGTAATTTCTAAAACAAGGAACACACAATCTTCCTGGTAAATTGCTCAATTCATGACCATAAAATATTTTCGCAAAAAATCATGTTATTCTTTCATCCTTATGCAAATTGATACTTACAAATAGAAAAAATAAATCCGCTCAATTCAATTTGTATCTCATCATCGGTCATCAAAAAGCAGCAAAACATACTCAACAACCCTTTTTCCTATAAATCAGAAATTTATTCAGTAGTCCATTGTAAATTCAGTTTTTCTGCTCTGACCATACACTAAGATATAATCCAAATTTGCAATTTTTTTTAAGACAAAAATATCACCTGACATATATATAAAATACGAAAGGCAACTCTCTTGGGCAACTTGAAGCAGCAACTCACTTCCGATATAAAGACTTCTTGAAAAAAATAATCCCAATTGAGCAGGAAATAAAAAAGGCAAGGATGGTACCCCGGGCGGGATTCGAACCCACTACCACCTGATTAGAAGTCAGGTGCTCTATCCAGATGAGCTACCGGGGCAATGTGAATACTATACATTCATTTTATGTGTTTTCAAGCCTTGTTTGACTTCAGACTATCAATGAGCTGATTATCTAAGGGCATTCCAGACCGGATCCATCGCTGTTGCTCCCGTCAATTCACTCGGCATCAGATCAGCAAGAAGATTCCAAGACGCAAATTCCGTGCAATACAGAGGTGTTCCGTCTTCTGCATGATAATTCTCTGCAAATGATCCCACCGTATCTAATGAATGGCACAATAGTCTGTGCACATTGTTCATCAGTAACCTTGCTTCTTTTTGATAACCGTAATACCGCAATAAATGAAATCCGAAATAACAGATTGGAATCCAGACCGGCCCTTGCCAGTTTGAATTTGTCAAACGCTCCGGATCGCTCAATCGCGGCGGATTTCCCCAAACCGCATTGTTATAATAATTGCTCGATTTTGAAAGGCTACGCAATCCCCACTTACTCCAAAAATGCTTTGGGTTGAGAATGTATTTTTCAATCATGCATTCCGCACGGTCCTGTGGAGCAATTCGTGTATATAATGGAATCAGATTGGAACAGCTTTGAAACGCAGCATGGCCAATACTTCGATCGCCGGAAAAGTCTCCCCAGGAAAAAACATGTACATTCTTTTTACGATGAATAGACGCATAAGTTAATTCCGATTCAAGCCACAATCTGGTATTGATCGCTTTCCGTAATGCTGCAGCCTTAGCATAATACTGTTTTGCTGCTTCCATATGTCCCAGCCGGCCAGCAATCGCACCGGCACTACTGTACTCTAAAAAAAACCAGCTATTAATATCCGGTGAAATGACTGCTCCTGGCTCAAAAAATGTCGTCGCCGCATCATTATCAAATCCTCCCATCCAGCCGACAGGCCAAAAAAACAGCCCATACTCGACATCAAAATGATTCTTTTCCCAGTACGTCAAATATTTTTCCAATTTTTTCCATTGCCGTTTCCCCCACTCCAAGTCCCCACTGCGAACCAAGTACTGCAAAGATCCCTGCATTACAAATGGTTGCGCAGGAAAAACCGGATCCGGAAACCACGGCCCACTGTCGGCAGTAACCACACAAGGAACCAATCCGTCCGATTGCTGATATTCCAGAGAATTCTCGAGATGGTAGCGAAAATATTCCGGCTTACCAGCTTCCGCCAGACGTGCTGCCATATGGTAATTGTCCCAGGAAAAAACTGCATCAGCGTAATATTTCCCATAAGAAACAGCTAAAAAAGGTCGATGTAGATGTCCCGTGGCTTTTTTTTCTACTTTTGCTAAAACCGATATAATATATTCCCGCAAACGTCTGTTGTCTTTATTCATACTACTCCCGCGCTATTATTGATTCATTCGCAAGTAGTCTCTCCTGTCGACTCCCTGGAAATTTTACTGCAAAACTCAAGATACAATACTGTGGGAATATTACTTTTTCAAACCCATTTTAGGTTTTCTTGATTTTGAATAGTTTTTTTCGCCATTTCAACACAAAAAAATTCGGAATCAGTATATTAAAGGCAGACATATTCTAATTTTTATAATATTTTATCATCAATATCCTTTCAAC
>CALGPR010000118.1 GCA_937960425.1 uncultured Lentisphaeria bacterium | reverse complement strand
CGGTTCATCCAGTTTTTCCGCCTGACGATATCCGTCCCGCAATTGGATTCCGGCAACCGCGCCGGTTTTCTGATAATCTTTCCAACCGCTGCCGACCAGATAGCCACGGACGATACACTCGACAGGAAGCATCTGCGCCTTTTTGACAATCATCGACCGACCTTTAAGGTCGTCGACATAAGGAATAAGTTCCGGACGGGTAGTAACATCTGCCGTAATAAGATGATTGGGAATATCCTTCATCAAATCGAACCAGAAAAGCGAAATTTGAGTCAGCACGCGCCCCTTATTCGGGATTCCGTTGGGCATGACAACGTCAAAAGCGCTGATCCGGTCAGTGGCAATGAAAAGAAGACTGTCGCCCAGATCGTAGATATCGCGGACTTTACCGCGATTGATGAGCTTCAGTTCGGGAATTTCGCTTTGCAGCAAAGCCCGGTTTTCATCATACAACATATTTCAAACTCTCCTGATTCCCAAAAGTCGGATCAATGATCTTATGCGTTAATTGCAACGATGCGGACGCGGGTGAGTTCCTGACGGTGGCCTTTGGTCTTGCGATAGCCTTTGCGGCGTTTCATCTTGAAAGCAATGATCTTCTTGCCGCGGAACTGTTCTACGATCTGAGCTTTGACGGTAGCGCCTTCGACGACCGGAGCACCGACATTGAGTTTTCCACCTTCTTCGCCGACGGCAAGAACTTTGTCAAACACCACTTCCTTGCCTTCTTCGCCTTCGATGCGTTCAATATCAAAGAGGTCGTCGGCTTTTACCTTATACTGTTTTGAGCCGGTAACAATAATCGCGTACATTGGTTATTCTCCTGTAATGGTTTCTATGAAAATGAAAACTTTATCACAATATCAAAACCATAATTTACTCCCATCTTACGCAGATGCAAACGGTTTTGCCTATTTTTCCATTATTTTGCCATGTTTACGCCGGGCTCAAGAGCTTTGGCAACCTCTTCTGGAGACAGGTATCGCCAAGCGCCGGTGGGTAAAGCTCCCAGCTCCAGATTTCCGGTTTTGACGCGGACGAGACGCCGGACGCGCCAACCGAACACGGCAGCGATCCGGCGGATTTCGCGTTTTTTCCCTTCGTTCAGGACAAACCGCCAGACGCGGGGTGGACGGACCGGTTCTACCACAAGTGCCTTGAGCCGTTCGTCTCCATCAATAACCCCCTCACCGGTAACCTTCTCCACAGCCCCGGCAGGCATCGGAACATCCAGGGTAACCAGATAAGTCTTGCAGATATTGTATCGGGGATGCGACAATTCATGGATAAAATTGCCGTCGTTGGAAAAAAGCAGCAACCCTTCGCTGTCTTTGTCGAGCCGTCCTGCGGCTACCAGGCGACCAGGCACATCACGCAACAGGTCGATCGCTTTTCTATCAGCATGAGGATCGCTGTGGGTGCAGACATATCCACGCGGTTTGTTGAGCATAACGTAAATATGCGGCGTATTCCCGCTGGCGACGCTGACACCGTCCAGGGCAACGGAGGCGCCTTCAGGGACGGGAAATCCCGGCTCAGTCACGATTGCCCCATTAACAGCGACTCGCCCGGCTCGGACAAAATCAGCAGCAGTACGGCGCCCGGCGACCCCGGCGCGACTCAAATATTTGTTCAACGGCATCTTTTCCGCCGTTTCGGAAGGAATTGAAAGTTGTTTTTCCATAAGAAGGAGTCTATCTTATATTGTATTTGAATTGCAATAACATAACCAGATAAAGAGTTTTTACAATTGGAAAAACAGGAAAAAACCACCGGCTGTCTCTATTTGGTCAGCACCCCGATTGGAAATCTGGAAGACATTACGTTGCGCGCCCTGCGCATCTTGAAGGAAGTCGACCTGATTGCCGCGGAAGACACCCGTCATACGCGCCAGCTTCTGGCACACTTTGATATTCATACGCCTCTGACCAGTTTCCATGCCTTTAATGAACATGCGAAATGCAACGACATTTTAGAGCGGGTTCGCAATGGAGAATCGGTAGCGATGGTATCGGATGCGGGAACGCCGGGAATTGCAGATCCGGGTTTCTTCGCCGTACGCGAAGCCGTTCGGGCGGCAGTACCGGTGGTAGTGATTCCGGGAGCGTCGGCGCTGACATTTGCAGCAGTAGCCTCCGGATTGCCAATTGACAAATTGGCTTTTTACGCTTTCCCGCCAGTCAAATCCGGCCGCCGCAGAAAATTTTTTGAGCGGATGGCAGCAGAAGATAAAACTGTCTTTTTCTACGAGTCACCACACCGCATCGCCAAAGCGTTGACAGAAGTTGCCGAGATCTGCGGCCCGGATCGAAAAATTGCAGTGATCCGGGAAGCGACGAAACTCCATGAAGAGGTTCTTCGTGGAACAGTTCAAACAATACTTGCAGAGACAGCGGATCGTTCCTGGAAGGGAGAATTTGTCGTTGCGGTTGCTCCGGAAGAAAAGAACAGCAACGACGAACATGGCGCTGACGGAGATGACGATTGAATTTATTCTGGCCGTGTTTCACGGTGAGCAATATTTGCCGGCATTACTGAAGACCCTCTGTGCGCAACAAGGGGCGGAATTTCGTCTGCTCTGCCGGGATGACGATCCGGCAGGGCAAACGGCAACATTGCTTCGGGAATTTGCAGAAAAAGCTCCATTTCCAGTGCGTCTGCTGCCAGGAGGGACGCGCCTCGGGACGGCAGGTAATTTTCAAAAGCTTTTATCGAAAACGACGGCAGATCTGGTTTTTCTGCTGGATCAGGATGACCTGCTGGCACCGGAAAAAACCGTCAAAATGGCGCAAAAAATGGCAGAAGCGGAAGCTATGTTCGGAAAAGATACACCTCTGCTGATACACAGCGACCTGCAACTGATCGACAAGGAAGGGAAAATTCTGGCAAAATCGCTCTGGCAGGTGCAGAAGTTAGATGCGGAACAAGCGACATCTTTCGCCGAACTGTTGACCCAAAATCGGGTAACCGGCTGTGCCTGTTGCCTCAATCGGGCATTGATTGATCTGGCAATTCCCTTTACCTCGGAGGAAATTATCATGCATGACTGGTTTCTGGCGTTGACGGCTGCAGCATTTGGCAAAGTCATTGCAATCCCGGAACCATTGACCAGTTACCGTCTGCATGAAGCCAATACGATTGGAGCAAAACCGTTGACGGTAAAGCAATTTTTCCGTACCATTGCCGAAGGTCCCTCTTCTTTGCGGGAACGAGTTGAAAAAACAATGCGTCAAGCCCGTTATTTCCGCAATCGATTCAAGGATGAACTATCGGAAGAAAACCAGGAACTTCTCGATGCCTTTCTGAGCCTTCCTTCCCTTGGTCTCTTTCAGAGAATTGCGGTTTCGCGCCAGAAAAACTTCCGAAAATACCCGATAATCCGCCAACTTGCCTTCTGGATTTTCTCAAAATGAACGCCGCTGCAGGAATCGCCATTTTAACCTGTAACGGGCTGCAGGAGGGCCTGGAAGCGACTTTGCGTGCAGTCGCATCTCAGACGCTGCCGTTCCGCACTGCCATCGTGCTGGATACGGCAAGTACTGACGGCAGCCCGCAGCTGGCTGCAGAATTGGGATTTACGGTTATTGCTGTTGCGCCAGCAGAGTTCAACCACGGGTTGACACGGCAACGGGCATTGCAGTTGCTCTCGGAATCAGGCTGTACCATTGCCATTTTTCTCACGCAGGACGCAGAGCTTGCCTCTCCGGAAACTCTGGAGCGCCTGACGGAAGCTTTCTCCGATCCGACTGTAGCAGCGGCATACGCACGGCAACTGCCCCGGAAAGATGCTTCGTATTTTGAACGACACTCGCGGCAGGTGAATTACCCGGCAATGGGAGCTGAACGCCGGGAATCCGATCGGGAACGCCTTGGGTGGCGAACGCTTTTCTGTTCCAATACCTGTGCGGCATGGAGAGTGGAGGCAGCAGAAGCGGCAGGAGGGTTTCCCGAAACAGATTTTGGAGAAGACATGCTTCTGGCGGATCGACTGCTCCGCGCCGGCTTTGCAATTGCCTACGTTCCAGAGGCGGAGGTAATCCATTCTCACCCGGCCACGCTGAGAACGCTGTTTCAACGCGGCCGGGCAATCGGAAAATTTCATCATGAACACCCGGAATTACGGAATCGCTACGGGAAAGCGGAGAAAAATGCTCTCGTACTTTTTCACGGTGTTCCGTTTTGTTTTTCATTCCTGTTCTGCGCATTTGTCAAATATCTGGGGTACCTTTTCGGCAGAATATTTCATTAAAATTGCCAGTCATCTCAAAAACATCAAATCAATTC
>CALGPR010000117.1 GCA_937960425.1 uncultured Lentisphaeria bacterium | reverse complement strand
CGCGTGATGTACAAGGGAACGGATATTTTCATGCGGTACGTCCTTCGCCCGGTGGGCTGGTGCTATGCTTCGATTATTCCGGAACAGGGGATTCTTGCAATCAACCGTTTTACCGATAACCTTGGTTTCCCCTGCCGGGCGATCAGTTCATGTTTGCAGGCGCGCTTTACTGGCGGCGGGATTGAACTGCTGCGCTTTCTGACCAATACGACGGTTGGTATTGTCGGTTTTTTTGACCCCGCAGAAGCATGGTTTGAGTTACATCGGCAGAACAGTGACTTTGGAATGGCGTTTGCCAGCTGGGGGATCGGGCCGGGATGCTATCTGTTTTTACCGGGTGGTGGGCCGTCCAATGTCCGCGACGGAATCGGTATGATTTTCGATTATGCTACTGATCCAAAATCCTATTTTTACGGGGGGCAGGCCTTTACCATGCTCAACAATGGGATGACGGCCTACGGTGCATATGAAAAAATGTATAATTCCAGCTTCGATCCTTATGTCCAGCTTCGGGATTTGCATTTGCTGACCCGCACGCTGGCGGTTGAACATTGGGAACCAGTTCTGGATGGGCGCGGTCAAACTGGAGAGCCGAAAACGACCAATGGAATCAGCAATGCGGTCGTAATTGAAAACTATCCTTATCAAGGCTCTGAAATTGATACGCTGCGGGCGCCGCTGTTGTCTCCATCCCATGAAACGATATGGACGTATCTTGCGGCATGGAATGGCTCCTTTGATCGCATCGGAAAAAACTGTGATGTCTACTTTCCGAGTACCGGGAAGTCTGTCGAATACCGTTTCTGGAAACAGGAAAACCGCGAGAATGCGCCGCTTCTGTTCATCATTTCCGGGCTTGGCGGATACGGTGCCAACGATACGTCAGCAGCATTGGCGGAAATTGCCTGGAATGAAGGGGCACAAGTTGTCACTTTGCCCAATCCGATGAACTGGTCTTTTGCCACGGCAGCATATTATCCTGGAGATTTTCCCGGATATACCCCGGTGGACGCGAAAAAACTGCGGGATATGATTAATCGGATTTGCAGTGACTTGAAGTATCGCGGAGAAGCGGATCCGATTTGCGTCGCTGTTGCCGGGTACTCTCTGGGTGGATTGGAAACTCTTCATATCGCTGCTTTGGATGCCGAAGAAAACAAAAATGCCGAAGCCTCTGATTCTGTAGACATTGTGCGGTATATTGCGATCAATCCGCCGGTAGATCCGATGGCGGGATTGAAGACGTTAGATACATATTATAATTCTGCCCCGGTGAAAAACTCAGAGGAAGCCGTTTCATTTGTGACCGATTCTGCCGGGTATTATCTGATGACGTTAGGGATGAAGGGAAAACAAGTTGGTTACTGGGGCGTGCCAACGGATTTGACACAGAACGGCAATACAGCGTTGTATACCAACTTTGATCAGTCGAAGTTCCTGATTGGTTACAGCTTCCGCCGTACTCTGACAGAATTGATTGTTGCCAAACACAAAGAGCAGGCAATTCCGGCATTACGGTATCCGTATACTTTCAGTGAACGGCATGAGCTCTATCGTGAAGCGGGCCAGATGGGGTATGAAGACTATATGAACCGGATTTTACTGGAAGCATTCCGTCGGAAGCAACCGGATCTGACTGCCGAACAGTTAGCGGCAGGTGCCGGATTAAAAGCGATTTTGCCGCAGTTACAGAATAATTCCAACGTTCGGGTGTTGCACAATGTTGACGATTTTCTGCAGAACGATGCTGACCGGAAATTACTGGAAGAGACTTTCGGCAGCCGGATTACATGGTTTAATGCAGGAGGGCATCTGGGCAACCTTTTTGCTCCGGAATTCACCGATTCGTTTAAAAAATCATTCCCCTGGAGGCGTCGGAATGCCGATGACAACACCGGGGCTTTACAAAATGAGAAAGAAGGAGGTAGTGTCAAAAGTAATATGAAAAAATGAAAGTTTTTGGTTTGCGGCGGGTGATACATCCGAACCCGTCCGCGTTCAAGCGAAAATCCGGCATAACCGGTCGCGTTTTACGCTCCCTTTTATTCCGTTTTTCGTTTGACAGCTCCCGGAACCGGATGTGGGGACGTAAATGTCCCGGAAAAACAAATTGGATTTGTTTTTCCAGTGTTGTTTGAAAATCGGATTTCAGAATTATGCGGCGGCCATAGCCAGCAAGGTTTCCCACTGTTTTGGATAACGCTCAATGCCTTGCAATGGTTCCCGGCTCAGCGGTGAATGTTTCAATCCGCCATGCGGCCTGAGGTAGTTGTAATATGCTACAAATAAAGTGGTCAGGCAAGTTGCGCCTTCCATGCTTTTCATTCCGGCCCTTGGCCGGGTATGGAATTTGTAAGTGCGATTGAGGCGTTCGACCAACTGTTTGTAAGGGCGGAATTCCTTGCTGATTTCGTCGAGGTTTTCCAGGCCGATGACTTTCGGTCCGGTCAAGACCGGAGCCTCCAGCCCTTGATTATAGGCCAGCAATGCCGAATCGTACGACGGAAGCCCATCCCGAACGAGGATAAATTGCTTTCCTTGATTGGTTTCTGGCTTTCCGTAAGCATCGTTCAGCGTCGCCAGTGCCGGAACGGTTCCGCGCGTATCGGAAAGGTTGTAGCCGCAGATGGCTCTGGACGCCGCATCGATGATGAACCAGGTGTAATGCCATTCGTTTTCGATGATGAGATAGGTTTCGTCGGCGGCGGCTATAGGGCCGGGTTTCGGTAAGTCGGCATCGAGAAATGGCGCGATTCGGGCAGCGGCGGCATTGACGTAGTTGATGACGGTCTGATGGGAAAGTTTGATTCCGAAGAGACCCCAAAGCAGATCGCGGGTCAGGCGGGATGAGAGTCCGGCGTTGACGAAAAAGGTCAACACTAGGCCGACGACATGATGGGAGTTGTGAATGCTCCGCAAATCGACGTTGGTTGAGGACTCCGGACGGCGGCAGAGCAAATCCTCCGGTTTCAGGTGATATTCGCGATATTGATAATGGAGCTTGTAGTTCGGATCGAACTTTTGCGCTTGTCGTTTGACGCGTTCCTCACCGGTCAATCGGCTTTCTTGAGTAAGATAATGCGGACACTTGTAGCTGAAGCATTTGTAAATGGTTTCATGGGCGCGTTGCTTCCAGACGGAGAGCGCCGAGCCGCAATGCGGACAAAAATATTTGGCGCCGCTTCTTTGCCGGATGCGTCCGGTGGTTCCAAGATGATTGCAGATTTTGCAACGGACTTGATTGCCTTTTTGGCCATCATTGAGGTAAAGGAAGTCGGCGGGAGCATTGCAGTGTTCGCACCGGCAATGCTCCGGAACGCTGAAGCCGCCGCGACGCCGAACCGGCTTTAGCAATTTGCCGGTTTGTTTTTCGATTGCATCTTTGAGTTCGCGCCAGTCGACTTGGGCGCGAGAGGGAGGCGCTGAAAGTGGCGGGGGGAGATCAACAAGAAATTTGCGATAATTTTCTGTTTTAGGTTCCGGTTTAAATTCAAATCCGGACCGTGTCCCGGAAAGTATTTCAAGAAAGAGCGGAACGATGGAGGCAAATTCATCGCAAGTGAGTTGCCGGCAAAGCCATTTCGCGAGCTTATCGAGAGAGTTTTTCAAGAGGACCTCCTTGTTGGAAGTTTCAGGCAAAATAACATGCCACAAGAAAGGCCTCTTGAACCTTTTGAAATCCGAAAAAAGAGAGGAAATTACTGAATTTGTAGTTTCCTCATTGAAATAGAAGTATTTAACATTGTCATAAAATGAAAATTTTTGACAAAAGCCCGATAGACATAAGGGGGGAATGTATGAAAAATAATGCGTCTGTTCTTAGCGGATTGCTGGTAAAATTTTTAGAGGGCAAAAACAACAGTGCCTGAACACAAAATGCACTGCTATTAGAAGGAAAGCATGGAACTGAAGCATGGATATTGAAGCATTGGCTTTGGAAAATCAGCGAAAAGCTTATGTTGTCATCCAACAGAGCGGGATTCGCGAAGCCTGGGAAAAAATTGGTGCAAAAGTCAATTTAGTCGGCTCACTGGCGATGGGATTACTGATGAAACATCGCGATATTGATTTCCATATCTATACAGAAACGCTTGACTGCCGGGAAAGTATGAAAGCGATCAGTGCAATTTGTGCTCACCCTTCGATCAGCCGTTTGGAATATCGTAATCTTTCTGCTACTGACGAAGCGTGTTTGGAATGGCATGTCTGGTTCAACCTCGAAGAGGAAGAGTGGCAGATTGACATGATTCAAATTGCAAAGGGATCACAGTTTGACGGCTACTTTGAGCATGTGGCTGAACGAATGAAAAGCTGCCTTACCCCAGAGCGCAAAGCCGCAATTTTGGAGTTAAAGTATTTGACCCCGGAAAAGGAACATATTATGGGAATTGAATATTATCAGGCGGTCATTGGTGATGGAGTGCGTTCATGGCAGGAATTTGTCGAATGGCGACGGACACATCCCATAGAGGGAATTATCTCATTGTGCCCCTGAAAAAATTTGTTCCGCACAGGAAAAGATTGGCTTTTAGGGAGAAATCATTTTGAAACGCATTTTAGTTGTCGGGTGCTGCGGTGCCGGAAAAACGACTCTGGCGCTGCAACTGGGAAAAACATTCCATTTACCTGTCTACCATTTGGATCAGCTTTGGTGGTTGCCGGGATGGAAGGAAAACTCTTGCAAAAAATTTGACGCGGAACTCGAAAAAATTTTGCGGCAGGATAGCTGGGTTCTCGATGGGAACTATAATCGCACACTGCCAAAACGTTTACTTTATGCTGATACTGTTATTTGGCTGGATTATCCACGCAGAATCAGTTTATGGCGTGCGTTGAAACGGATTTTCCGTTATTACGGCAGGACGCGTGCGGATATGACAGATGGCTGTCCCGAACGCTTCGATTGGGCGTTTCTCTGTTATATCTGGAGCTTTAATCAGACAATGCGTCCACAACTCGAAGAGGCTTTACAAAATTTTTCCGGAACTGTTATTCGCATACGGCGTTCCCGTGATATTAGAAACACAATGAGCCGTTATGGAGTTGACTTGCAACAATAAAAAAAAGGACGAAAGTTCGTCCTTTTCGCACTTTAACTGAATAAGGTTTTTTATTCGTGCAGCAATGCCTGTTGCCCCAACGGAAAAACATTGAAACCCAAATCAAATAATGACTGGTGGTCAAGTAAATTTCTGCCATCAAAAATAAAAGCAGGCTTTTCCATCGATTCGTAGATTTTTTTATAATCAAGGGAACGGAACTCTTTCCAGTCCGTCAGTACTGCAATGGCGTGTGCTCCTTTTACTGCTTCATAGGGATTTTCGACGTATTCAATACTGTTTGAAAAATTGGCAAGATCACGTTTGGCATTCGGTAACGCTTTCGGATCGTGGATTGCCAGTTTTGCGTGTTCCTCGAGAAGCATGGTACAAATATTAATCGCAGGCGATTCACGCGTATCCCCTGTGTCTGCTTTAAACGCAAAACCAAAAATGGCAATCTTTTTATCTGCAACAGTATTGAACATACTGTGACAGATATTGGCCACAAAACGGGATTGTTGGTATTCATTGATCTTGACTACCTGTTCCCAGTAGGCAGCAACTTCTGGTAACCCGTAATATTCACAGAGATAGACCAGATTGAGAATATCTTTCTTGAAGCAGGATCCACCGAAGCCGACGCTGGCTTTCAGAAATTTTGCTCCAATGCGACTGTCCTGCCCAACAGCACTGGAAACTTCCAGAATATTTGCATCAGTTTTCTCGCAAAGAGCTGACAGGCTGTTGATCGACGACACCCGTTGCGCCAACATAGCGTTCGACGCCAGCTTTGTCAATTCACTACTCCAGATATTGGTTCGTTTGATTCGTTCTGCTGGAACCCAGTTTCTGTACACTTGTGCGAGAATTTCCAATGCTTCTTTGCCGCCCGGGGTATCCATCGCTCCAATCAGAACGCGGTCAGGATTCTGAAGATCAGTAATCGCTGTACCTTCCGCCATAAATTCAGGATTAGACAGAACTTCAAAGTTCAAACCTTTGGTGTTTGATTGCAAAATTTTGTGCATCGCTTCTGCCGTGCGAACCGGCAGGGTGCTTTTTTCAATAATAATTTTATCATTTTCGGCGTTTTCAATGATATCGCGAGCTGTTTGCTCCCAATACTGAAGGTTGGCAGCCCGTCCAGCTCCTGCACCGAAAGTTTTTGTCGGAGTGTTCACGCTGACAAAAATCAAGTCTGCCTCTCGTATGCCGGCAGCAACATCAGTCGAGAAAAAAAGATTTCTTCCCCGCGCACGTTTGACGACATCTAATAGTCCCGGTTCATAAATCGGCAGATCGTCAGTTTGCCAGGCTGCGATCCGGTCAGTATTGATGTCGGCAACGATCACTTTGTAATCGGGGCAGTTATCAGCAATTACCGCCATAGTCGGCCCGCCAACATATCCGGCTCCGATGCAAAGAATTGTTTTATTCATAACGTTTATATTGCTCCGAATTGGTTAACTTGAATCATAATAATATAATGCTGTATCCGGCAGAATGCCAATCTGCCGCAGTAAAAACAATACTGCGGCAATGGAAGAACTTTATCGTATTTGCCGATAGGGACCGCAACTCGGCATGATCGGACGCGACTTTTTAAATTCCGTCAGGACACGCTCTGCGCCCTTTTTCATAATGGCATTTGAGGGTTTGAAGAGACTCTTGTAAGAAAAGAAGAGTTCCCCTTTTATTTCCGGATATCTCTGATTATAGCGCAGTTCATCAAAAATTTCATTCGGATTGTTCCAAAGGGAAGACGATCCGAAATTGTAGGGCCCGTGGCCGATATACAGATTCACTCTGGTCCCGCGGGCAGTATCTGCCCACCAGTCTGCAAGAGCAGCATAAGCTGCGACATCACGACCAAAAGGCCAGTAGAGTTGCGGAACAATGTAATCAATCCAACCGGATTTTACCCACCGGCGGGTATCGGCGTAAACTTTGCTGTATGCTTCTGCACCACGTGTCAGAGAGCCTTGCGGCATCTGCTCACTTTTATTTGCCCAGATGCCAAAGGGACTGATCCCCAGCTGGACTTTTTTCCCCCGAAGCTGATTGTGGTCTTTGATGACTTTGTTCAGACTGCGGATTAACGTGTTGACATTATTTCGGCGCCAGTCGTCAAGCGTCAGCTTCCCGTGGCGTTTCTGGTAAGTAGCGTTATCGGCATTGCCCACACCGCGGTATGGGTAAAAATAGTCGTCCAGATGAATGGCATCTACGTCATATTTCTGAATGATTTCGCGAACCGTAAGCAGAATAAAGTTGACGACTTCCGGTTCTCCGGGGTTAAGGATCAACATGCGCTGGTTGTTTTCCAACGGAATTTCCAGAACCAGCTCCGGATGTTGGCGGGCAAAGTTTTTCAGGTCAAGAGTTTTTAAATATTCTTCTTTGCTCAACGGTGTCGCATTAACAACCCGGTACGGATTCAGCCATGCATGAAATTGCAACCCGTGCTGATGCGCAGCTTCCACCATAAATTTCAACGGATCAAACTCGTCAATACCGTGCCCTTCTTTGCCGACAAGGTAGCGGGAATAGGGGTTGACTTGAGAAGGATAAAATGCATCGTTGGTCGGCCGAACTTGAAAAACAATAAAATTGAAATTATTATCGGAGAGATTTTTGGCAATTTGGAGAAAATCACGTTTGAAACTGTCAGCATTCAATTGCTGTGGAAAATCAATGTTTTCGACCGTAGCAACCCATACACCACGTGCTTCCACCCGTTTGGGAACATAGCGGGTAGGGATCATGACTTTGCCGCCGGCAACAGTCCCCGCATAAGAGACAGGCTGTCCGGAACTGTCTCGATAAACTTCCAGTTGTGGTTCCGCACCCGACAAACAAAATGGGAGTAGAAGGGAAATCGCCCCCGCAAAGGCGAGAAGAGTTTTTTTCATGGATTGCTTCCTTTCATGGAGAGAGAGCGTCGTTAAATTCATGCCGGGGTCTTCCCCGGCTGCTTACTAATCATAGCATTGTTTTTTCGCAAATTCAAGAGAAAAATTTTTTCTTCTTTTGTATTTCACTGATAAGTGATTTATTTTATCAGAGATTGAACTAGTAATGACTGAGAAAGATTGTATTATGGATTCTTTGATTTTGTTTCGCAACGGGTTAAAGATGATTTCGCTCTGGGGCGGAGTTGCAGCATTATTGTTAATGTGTTCTGCAGTAGAGGGCACAACCCGTTTTGCTCACCTGGCTGACCTGCACGTTTCACCGGGAAATGATAATGAAAAATATCTGGAACAAATTGTTGCAGAAATCAACAATGATCATTCGCTTGAATTTGTCGTTGTCAATGGTGATTTATCCAATCGCGGCGCATTGGATGAACTTGAATCGGTAAAAAGCCGCCTTGATGCATTAAATAAACCTTGTTATGTGGTGCCGGGAAATCACGAAAGCACCTGGTCCCCCAGCGCCGGACAGGATTATACCCGTCTTTTTGGTGCCGATGGGTTTACTGAACGTTACGGGGATCTGCTGTTAATCGGTTTTGCTACCGGGCCGTATATGAAGATGGGGGATGCGCACGTTAAAAGCCAGGATATCGGTAAATTGCGGGAAACACTAAAAAATTCTTATCAGGATGGAGATACCGTTCTGATTTTTACCCATTGCCCACTACTGCATGAAGTTGGTGCCATGGGAAATTGCGCCGAAGTATTGAAAGAGTTGAAACCTTATTCCGGAATTGTTACTTTGCACGGACATTATCACACTTATCGCATGTGTAATGAAGAAGGGATTCCCGGCTTGATTTGCCGTTCGGTAATTCTGGGGAATGAGTCTGATAAACCGGGATATTCAATCGTCGATTGTGACGGCAAGGAATTGACGGTGTACAATAAGGTTCTGGGGCAGCCATTATCTGCGGATCCGGTTTTTCGTGTGGATATCCGGAATCCGGAGAAAACCCTTGCCGGGATTGCTCCAGAAATGCCGCTCAACTTTGAACAAATGAATATCGACAATCCAGAAGTTCAGACTTCACTGGTTTATGACGGCGGGACATCCATGTTTTCCGGCGTTGCTTCCGGAGCCGGACTGCTCTTTTTCGGAGATTCTGAAGGACGATTGATTGCTTTTGACCCGGAAGAAAACGAGGTCGTTTGGACAAAGCAGTTCCAATATCCTCTTTATTCTACACCGATAGCCAACGACCAGGTCGTTGTGGTCGGCAGCCCGGAAGGGGCAATCGTTGCTTTTGATGGATTGTCCGGCAAAGAATTGTGGAGTGTCTCTTGCCAAGCACCAGTCAGTAACGATGGTTTATTTTCTGGCAACTTTTTGTATATGGGGGGTGGGGTAAATTCATTTTATAAAATAGACTGGCGTACCGGCAGGGTTGTCTGGCAATACGATGGATGCGAAAGCAATTTTCAAGCTCCGCCGGTTGTTGCTGATGGTATGGTTGTTTTCGGGGTCTGGGATCGTCATTTGTATGCCTTGTCAGACGCGACTGGGGAACTTTTATGGAAGTGGAACAATGGACACGGTGCAGTTCTGTACTCTCCGGGGAATGTGGTGCCGGCAATTACTCATGACCGTGTCATCCTGGTCGCTCCTGATCGATATATGACTGCGTTGGACAAAGAGACTGGAAATGTGTTATGGCGAGTGAATAACCGGAAGTTCAGGGAATCCATGGGGTGCTCTCCCGATGGGAGCACAGTTTACGCAAAGACGATGGACGGGGAGTTGGTCGCAGTTGACGCACTGGCAGATGAATATACGGAAAAATTTGTCACTGATCTTGGATTTGGCTATGAGCACACTGCCAGTCGGGTTATTCCCTGGGGAGATTGGTTGATTGTTGGGTCGCGGAATGGTGTAATTTGTGCTGTTAATGCAGAAAGTGGAGAAATCGTCTGGCGCCACGCATTTGGAGCTTCACAGGTGAATGGATATGAAGTATTACCGGATGGCTCACTGGTTTTCTCGCTGGTTGAGGGGAAAGTCTTCCGGATTACCAAACAGTAAAAGGAAAAAGGAATGAAACAGATTGTATGGACAGCAGCGATGCTGGCGGGAATTGGTATCATTACCGGTTGTCAGAGTTTTTCAGATCGTGTACGATGTGCCGTGACGCCCAATATGGAATATTGTAACGGCGTGATTGTAGAGGAAATGCTTCTGGATGATACACCATATAACCGGGAATACAAAATGCCAGGCAAGATGGAGGAACTGAAATATATCACCATACACAATACCTGGAATGTTGCACCGGCGATTAATGAAAGGACTTATTTGAATAACCGCCAGGACAACGAATATATTTCTTTTCATTATGCGGTTGATGAATCGGGTGCTATCCGGATTTTGCCGGATGACCAGCGGGGGTGGCATGCCGGCGATGGCGCCAATGGCCCGGGAAATTCTTCCAGTATCGGTATCGAAATTTGCCGCAGCCGTTGCTACGATGAGCAAGAAGAGCTGTATCGCAAAGCAGAAGCCAATGCCGTATTGCTGGCTGCGTGGTTGCTGGATCAACATAATCTGCCGATGAGTGCCTTGAAAAAACATCAGGATTGGAATGATAAATATTGTCCACATCGTATCCTGGATGAGAACCGTTGGAATGAATTTGTGGAAAATGTGAAGAAGGCCCGCAAAAATCAGGAATGACTAATTTTTATCAAGGATGTGAAAACTTTGATAAATCCGGTGTTATTGACTTGAAAAGCAGTACATCGGCGCTATATTTCCGCTATCCATAAAAAGCGATATTCTGCTTTTTTGCGGGAAACAAAAAAATATAAAGATTAAAGGTAGAGAAAATGGCTGCTAAAGTTGATTCTTCCAAATGCGTTGGCTGTGAAGCTTGCGTGAATACCTGCCCGGTAAGTGCGATCAGCATGGTTGATGGCGCTGCCAGTGTCAACGAATCCGAGTGCATTGATTGCGGCGCTTGCGCCAGCGAATGCCCGGCCGAAGCGATTACCCTCGGCTAATTTCGGATTGCCGTATTTTTCGGCGTTTGATCAGAACTGAACGATCGATTCGTTCAGTTCTTTTTTTTGTTTAATCCGCTGAAAATGGAAATAACAAAAAAGCCGAATGGAAATCCATTCGGCAAAATGCAAAAGTGGTAGCGGGTACTGGGCTCGAACCAGTGACACGTGGATTATGATTCCACTGCTCTACCAACTGAGCTAACCCGCCTTGACCAGCGATGGGCTTACTATAGCAATTGTACTGGAAAATACAAGTATAAGGATAGAAAAAAGTAAAAAATAAGCCGGAAAATACAGGAAAGACAGCTTCCTGTCTTGTAACAGCTGGAAAAAGCAGTACAGTACAGATATATTTTCAGCGAGTAATAATCGGAAGGAGCAGGCAATGAACAAACGTCGTCATTTGGGTAATGTTTATACTGCATATCCGGCTAAGGATATGGGCAATGCGATGGGAACGACCGTATTCAAATTTATTATGAGTTTTTTCAGCTGTGTGATTTGGGGGGTAGTCTATTTTGTGATGGTCGGAGTGATTCACTTTGTTCGCGGTAATGTCCGTACAGAAATAGATGCCACGGCTCCAGTGATGGATTCGATTATGACGCCTATCGGCATCAGCGTCTATGCGGTTGGTTGTGTCCTGGTTGTTATCGGCGTTTTTCAGAGCAAAATCGGCGAGAAAAACAATGCTTTGGATAAAGACAAAAAAGTGGCTGTTTAACAAGAAATCAAATCACTTTGGATGTTCAAACTCTGGCTGGGAAGAGTTTCAGGAAATGATGTTCTTCCCTTGGGGGCCGGAAGAAAATTGTGGAGAGATGCGATGAAGTGCGTGTTGTGGCTGACAGGAGTTGTGGGAATTGTCTTTTTGTGCGGTTGTGCCAGTGAAAATCCGCAGTTGTTCAAGGAATTTTCTTCTAAACCGGCAGGTGGAACAGTCGTTGATGAGGAAAGCCTTTCTGTAGATCCCGCTTCTATTCCTGTAGCCGCTGTGGAAAATGAGGAAATCAAAGCGGACCGTGAACGGGTTTACAGTGACAAGGAATTAATGCTTCGCATGTTGGGCGATGATTTTACTTACAAAGTTGGCTCAACTCCGGAAATGAGAATCCGGATTAATAATCTTACGGATGAAAAGGTGGTTCTTTTCGGTTGGTATGCAAAAGAATCAGATAACTTTATTATTTCCTATCGACCATACAATGAAGATGAAACGATGGAAAGCGCATTGGAGGCGAAATGGACGCTGGTTGTTGCTAAGCTGAATCCCAAACAAGCACGCTGGAGACTGGATTTGGGGCCAAAACGTTTTGTCGATTCCGAGCTGGATTCTTCTTTTGTATCCGAGCTTGAGCCGGGCATGTATTGGTTTTTTGTCCGGACCAATCACAAAAACTTGCCATTGTCTACAGATGTTTATCTGATGACGATTGAAGAATGAAACTCTCTTTACTATCTTTCAACGTTTGCTTCGCAGGGATATTGTTTGTGTCTGCCGGATGCAAAATGAAAGCCGTTGGTTCCTATAGTTCTTTTCAACAATATCGTGCGCCTTTGTCAGAACAAGATGTTTATTATGAAGGGCTTGATAGAAATCCAGTGATTGTGATTCATGGGATTTTCGGCGCGAAACTTGCAGATAAAGAGACAGGCGAAGTAGTGTGGGGGGAATTTCAGGCGGGGAAGGTGTTTCCTCCGGAATTTCTGCGAAAAATGGCGCATCCCATGGGATACGGCAAACCGTTAAATACGTTACAGTCCCCACTGGAAGTGTCCGGCCTGATGGATAAGGCGGATATTTCTATCTTTGGCGTCAATATGCAGATGCAGGCTTACGGGGCACTATTGGAAACGCTCGAGACATTGGGGTACCGTCTGGAACCCAAACCTTATCCGCCCGGCAGGTATCCGACGTTATTTGTGTTTGCCTATGATTGGCGGCGCGATATTGTTGAAAATGCACAAAGACTTGCAGATTTTATTGCGGAAAAACGAACACTCCTCCAAGTCGCTTACGAACGCGATTATGGTGTTGAGAATTACGATGTTCAATTTGATATTGTCGCCCATTCCATGGGCGGCTTGATCGCACGGTATTACCTGATGTATGGGGATGCGGATTTGCCGACAGAAAAAGAGCCGTTGAATGTTACTTGGCGGGGTGCTGAAAACGTTGACAAAGTAATTTTAGTTGGAACGCCGAATGATGGTTATATTGACACGTGCATTGAGTTGGTCAACGGATTGGCTTTGTCGGCAGGTTATCCGCGGCTTCCGGGAACGTTGCTGGGAACTTTTCCTTCTTATTACCAGATGATGCCGCCATTGGAAAAAAAGGCGATGTTTTACAAAGATGCCCCGACAGAAGGTTTTGTTGATTATACCAGTGCGGAAACCTTTTTAAAACATCAATGGTCTCTGGTAGCGGCAGAAAATGACCCACTGCTTGAGATTTTAATGCCTGATACAGAGACGCAGATTGAACGAGAAATTCTGGCATTTGACCATCTGAAAAAATGTCTGAAACGCGCCCGGGAGTTTCGTCGGGCAATGGATGTAACTGTTGAATTACCGGACGGAATTGAATGCAGTATTTTTTTCGGGGCTGCGGTGCCTACTTCCGCAAGTGCTGCGGTTGACCGGGGGACAGGAAAAGTCCAGGTCGGAGAATATCGTCTGGGCGATGGTAAAGTATTGGCCGAAAGTGTACTGGCGGATCAGCGAAATGAAGAAAACTGGTCGTATTTCGCCGACCCGCACTGGGATTGGCGAAATGTCATTACGGTTAATGCTGCCCATATGGGGTTGGTGAACAATGCGGCTTTTGTCGGTAATCTCGGTTATATCCTTTTGTCCCAGAAGATGAAGAACGAAGATGGAAACAAGTGAAGTGATTTATCTGTCGCTACCGACGATTTGTGTTGCCGGTGCAGCTTGGGGAATCCACCTTTTCCGGAAACGCCGGCGCGAACGCCGGCTTATCCTTTATCAAAAGCAGATTTCCCGGGAACAACTACGTATTCTTCATAAGATTGCATTATACCAATTGCTGCCATTGCCGTTGCGACGCGAGTTGAGGGGGCGAATGGCAGTTTTTCTTGCCGAAAAGGAATTTGAAGGATGCCAGGGGCTCCGTGTAACAGAAGAAATGCGTATCGGTGTTGCCGCAATGGCTTGTTTGCTGATGTTACATAAAGACTTGGACAATTATCCCAAATTAAAGACCATTTTACTGTATCCGGATACATTTGTTGGAGAAACTGCCCAACGATTGGGAGACAGTGCCGCAATCCGTATGCCTAGTGCGCGATTAGGGGAATCGAGTCCTTATGGAGTGGTAGTTTTGTCCTGGGCAGAGTTACGGGAGGAGTTGTATAATCCCAATAGTCCGGGGAATGTTGGGCTCCATGAATTTGCACATCAGATTGATCAAGCGGATGGCAGGGCTGACGGTGTGCCGGAAATCCCACACGAAACGACAGCTGATTTTTATGCACGCTGGTGCAAATGGATGAACGCTGAATATCAGAAGCTGCGAGAGAAAGCAGAACATTCCCAGTATGATGTCATTGATTGGTATGGAGCCGCAAATGGCGCGGAATTTTTTGCAGTAACCACCGAAGCATTTTTCTGCCGAAGTGTATTGCTCTTCCAGCAACACGAAGCACTTTATCGCCTTTTTCGGGAGTTTTACCGTGTAGATCCTGCCGAATGGCATCTTGTTTACAACCGGAGACATGCTGAAAAACAGCTATGAGTTCAGCCGCCGAGGAGACTGCTTAGGGGAATCCCTGAAAAAAAGCAATTCGGGGATTTGCATTATCCGTTTTGTTCCTTTATAATAACATACCATTGGTCTATTTATTGACCCCAATACAACAACAAGGAGAGAAACACCCATGAAATTCAGACCGGAGAATGGCAGCGGCAAGGCGGTACTTTGCCTGTTGGCCGGAACACTGACGGGCAGCGCCTGGGGCATTGGCACCCCGATCGGCAGTTTTGAAAATGCCAGTGATATGGACCGCTTGAAAATTTACGAAACAGCACCGGAAACTTTACAGTATTCCCTTAGCGACGAGTATGCCGCAGATGGAAAACAGTCATTAAAATTGATTTTTGATTATTCTATGGGATATATTCAATACACTCCGGAAATTACGGATTGGAGCGGTTATTCCGAGTTGCGGTTCAAAGCGAAAAACATGGAAGATATCTATCGCTACCGTGTCATTGGACTGGTGGATCCCAACGGATTGCATTATCCAGATGGGATGAATACGATGCCGCAGGGGATGATTAACCTTCCGCAGTTGGAAGAGCGGGAATTTCGAATGGATCTTGATGCGATGCGCGATCAGGTCGATTTGAAAAATATCAAAGCAATTCAAATTGCCTGGGGGAATACCGATGAATGCCGGATGTACGTAGACGATTTTCGGCTGTTAACCAAAGAAGAGGTAATTGCTGCCGATAATGCAGAGATTCTTGCCAAGGCGGACAAGGCGGCGGAACGTCTCGAGGCAGCGATGGGGGATGCCGGCGATTGGAAACCTCTGGCACAACAATATCTGGATGCGGTTCGAGCGTTGCCGCGTGACGGAAAAGAGCCTTTGAAAGCCTATGATCCGGCAATTACCAATGCTGCTGATATGGCTACGACGATTGAAATGTTAGAACAAATCGAAGAAAAAACGCCGTTTTCCTGGAGCGGATTGTTTGATTCCTGGTTTGGAGAAGATCCGGCGGTTAGTGTAACTGCCGCATATCCGACAGAAAAAATTTTCCGCGATGAACCTTTTGATGGCAAACGAGAG
>CALGPR010000116.1 GCA_937960425.1 uncultured Lentisphaeria bacterium | reverse complement strand
ATCTTCGGCAATTGGGGTGTCGCCGAATCCGACAACGGAGAGTTCCTGCGGGATGGCGATACCGGATCGCATCGCAAAGCGCATGACGCCTGCGGCAATGGTATCGTTGGCACAGAAAACAGCTGTTGGGCGTTGAGAAAGCTTCCAGAGTTCCCCGGCTGCAGAAAATCCCCAGTCGCGGGTTGCACTGCGGAGTTGCAGATAGTTGTCCTCCGGTGTGATTCCGAATTGTTTCAGCGCATCATACCACGCCTGAGGTCGTGGCAGGTTGTTGTCGCCGTAACCGATAAAGGCAATTCTTCGGTGTCCAAGTTGCAACAAATGCTGGACGGCACGAAGGGCCCCACCATATTCATCTGACAGAATATTGACGCAATCAGGTAATTCCAATTTTCTGTCAAAGGAAATGATCGGGAAATATAACTGTTTATATTTTTCCAGACATCGCGGATCGGGAACGCAAATCAACGCCGCAGGACGATGAGATTGAAAATACGCCAAAAGTTCTGTTTCCCGTTCCTGTCGGCCGCCGGTAATGTGAAAGATCGGGTGGAGATCCAGCTCTTCAAAGATTCCTTGAAGTTTTGCCATCAGTTCATAGTAGTAGATTTCGTCGTCCGGAACCAGAAATCCAACCGTACGGGTATCGTCCACAGCAGAAGAAACCGGCATAGTTCCAACATAATTTCCCTTGCTGGGAATCGTGTAAATAAGTTGTTGCTGCTGGAGAATTTGCAGTGCTTTGCGAATGGTCAGGTGGCTGCAATTAAAGTGTTTGGACAGTATCCGTTCCGGAGGAATTGCCATCCCGTCTGAGAGATGGTTGTCGGCAATGTAAGCTTTAATTGCTTCTGCAATTTGCGGATATTTTTCGGCTTTCCCGGGATTTGCCATTTCTTTGACCTCTTCAAGCGTTTTAATTTTCTTTTATAGTATAGCGCTATGATTTATAAAAGTCAAGGAAAAGTCTTAATTAATAATATTTTTTGTCTTGCAAGGCAAGAAATAACGGTTATAATAAACATAGCGATAACTATAGCGAGAACCCAGAGAGGAAAGCAGTCATGGATCCTGAGATACAATTCGGTAAAAAGAGTGTTTCCTTGAAACAGGGAAAAGGGGAAGTAGTTCTTTCCGGCACCCTTCAAGGGCGGATTTTCTGTATACTTGAGGGGATTCTGCTTCATAAATTTGACGCAGCATTGGCAGCGAAGCCTTCTCCGGACAGTTTCAACAATATTGGCGGCAATTCCTTCTGGCCGGCTCCGGAGGGTGGAGACTTTGCCTTTAATTATGATGCGGCAGGAAAGTGGTATGTCCAGGACGATATCAACCGGAAGGAATGTGAGGTTACTACTGACGGGCGGGAAATGACTGGCGTCAAACATGTTGTCCTTCGCAATCGACGCGGCGCGGAAGTCGCAATGATGATTCGGCGGACAGTTAAAGGTATTGATTGTCCGAATGGAGTTCAGGGCGTGGAATCGATCGGGTATGAGTCGTTGGATGAAATGATCTTTGACCGGCCGTTGCCGGTAGAAGAAGTGTTATTGAACGGCTGGTCACTGGAACAGTTACCCGGCGGGGATGGAGTTCTCAGTTTTTGCGCAATGGACGGTGATCCAGCCGCTGCGATCAATGCGGATTTTTACGTGGATCCCGGTGATACCATTGCCTGCTATCCAGATCACTTTGAGTTTGATATCAGTTCCCGGGACAGGATCCAGATTGGGATCAGAAAAGATGCGCGACCGCGTTTGACAGGTGCGTTGGATACCCGGCGGGGAATACTTGCAATCCGGCATACCCCGATTCGATCCCGGGGTATGTATGTAAACATTGCAGATAATGCGCAGGAAAAAGGGCCGTTTTCGACTGCCGATGTGTACAGTATTTTCAATGGTGGAGATATGGGATTTTACGAATTGGAAACCATTGCCCCGTTGGATGTGAATTGCGAAGGGTTGGGAATGGGAAGCCGTCTGGAAAGCCGCAGTTGTTTTTATCACGGTGCTGTGCCGGCGCTGCTTCAGGTACTGTCTCTCAATTATGGAATTGAATTACAGAATAAAATGGTGAAAAAATGAATGTAAAGAAAGAAACGATGCGCCTGATGCTTGGTTTTGATATGGAAACCGATATCGGGAGCTGGACCAGTTTTTACGAAGGGTTTCGTGCCGGGGCAAAGGTAATTCTGGATATTCTGGACAAGCATGGGCTGAAAGCAACATTTTACTTTACTGGAGATTCTGCCAGAAAAAATCCGGATATTGTCCATATGGTAAGGGATAAGGGACATGAAATTGGTTGCCATACATTATTTCATGAGACGATTGGCGATCCGCTTTTTGAAATTCCGGGCATGATGCCGATTTTACCGGAAGAGGTAGAAAACCGGATTGGTAAGGCAACTCAATGGGTGGAAGAAGTTGCCGGAGTCAGACCGACATCCTGGCGTTGCCCGCGTCTTTTTGGTTCGACTGCCGTGGTCAATGCGCTGGAAAATCTCGGCTACACGTCTGATGCTTCTTATCCAATGTACTTTTTCAAAGATCGTCTGGTTCCTTATCACCCATCCCGTGAGGATTGGACGAAGGAAGGGGATATGAACCTTCTGGAAATCCCGAATTTTGCTGATTTATCGATGGAGTCTCATGACCAGTACGGGCGGGATCTGGATCAGTGGCCGTTGTTTCGCACGGAAGGGGTGGAGGCTTTGTTGCAGCATATTGACGGCTATCGTGTTTTTTGCAAACAGCGGGGGGAAACTCCGTTTTATTGCTTCTACCTTCATCCCTGGGAATTTCATCCCATGATTGAAGGCCTGATTCATTCCGGGGAGGGGGCAGTTCTGCCTGATCCATTCATTGTCAAAAACTGCGGCCCTTATGCAGCCGAGCAGTTTGATAAAATGTTAGAAGCAATCCTTGCACGTGGCGGGAAATTTTATCGTGCCTGTGATCTCGGAGAAATTTTTCAATAAGCAACCAGGATAACAAAAGAAAGGTATTATTATGAGCCAGATTCCTTCAATTCCGACAGCGGAATATTTTGACCGCATTGCCCGTTTTCAAGCCAATATCAAGGCTGCCGGCCTTGATGCCTGTCTGGTGCACGGCAATGAAGCAGATTTTGCCAATGTGCGTTATCTGACCGAATATTGGCCGACTTTTGAAGCAGCGGGTGTTTTTGTTCCGGCGGAAGGAACACCGGTGCTTTTGATTGGCCCGGAAAGCGAAAATTATGCCAAGGGCCGCAGTGTGATTCCGAATATTCTGAAGATGATTGAATACCGTGAATCTGCTGAGCCGCAATATCCCGGGATTCCGGTTGCCAGTTACGGGGATGTTGTGAAGGCAGCGATGGGCGATCGGCCACTGAAGAAGCTCGGGTTAGTCGGTTATTCGATCATGACACTTCCGGTTTATTTTGGTTTGCAGAAGCAGCTCCCGGGGGTGGAATTGATTAAGGCAGATGAAACGTTGCTGCCGCTTCGCTTTATCAAGAGTGAAAATGAATTGCGTTGCATGCGCCGTGCTTTTGAAATCAGCGAACTTGCCCTTGATGCAATTTTTGCTGAAGCCAAAGTCGGTATGACGGAATTTGAACTGATCGGGATCGCTCAGCGTGAAATTTACCGTCATGGTGGAGAGTATGAAGGACATGCGCTCTATTGCTTCTGTGGGGAACGGACGAATAATGCGATTTGCCGTCCGACGGCGAAGAAGCTGGAGGCTCACGAAGTGATTCAGATCAATATCGGCGCTCGTGTGGGCGGATATTCCTCCAGTGTCGGATTGCCGTTTTCCTTCGGAAAGCTGCCGGAAGAAAAGGCACGCCTGGTAGAGTTTGGACTCAAGGCTCATAAGAAAACAATCTCACTGCTCAAAGGAGGAAAACCGGCTGGAGATGTCGTTCGCGAGTATGAAGAATGGGTCAAACAGGAAGGATTTGCCGATTATCTGCTCTATGGTCCGTGTCATGCCATTGGGATGATGGAAGTTGAGCAGCCGTGGATGGAATCGGTTTCTCAGTATAAGCTGCAGAAGAACATGACATTTCAGGTTGATACATTCTTTACCGGAAAAACGTTCGGGCTGCGTTGGGAAAATGGTGTTGTGATTACGGAAGACGGAGCGGAAGTCCTTTCCAATCGCTATATGAAGATCGTAGAGCTGTAAGCCGATTTTACGACTGCTCGATAGCCGGGTAGTCGTTTTAAATCAATTTTTTTCGACGCCATCGTATTTAAGACAGCTCAAAAAAATGATCGGACAGGGAAAGCCTTATTCAAAGGTTACCCCTGTCCATTTTTCATTGTGCGATTTGACTGCTGAATCGGAGACTGCTGTAGCTATCTTGTAATCTTCGTTATATTCATCAACATTGATGTTCCTTCAAATAGCCAAGCAGAGAGAAACAAAAGCCTTGCCTCCTCTTGTTCCCACCGGATCAGGTGGCGGTTAGAATCGTAATCGCAATCACCGTTTCGGAAGAATCTTTGCGTTGCGCCATCATTCGCCCGAGCCAAAGACGGCGTTTGCATTGGCCGAACTTTCTCCCAATCGCATTTCGAGCGGAATTATCGGCCAGTTGCTATTTCAAAATATCAGAATCAACCACTTTCGTTGGACATCCAAGCTTCGGATCGGACAAGCGAATTCCACGTTCAGCAGAATACCACAGATTTTCCCGGTTGCGAAAGAGTTTGTCTGTCAAGATCACTTCGAGATAATGACCATTGCGTTCTTTGTAACGTTCATAGATGATTTGCAAATCGGATGCTTTATGTAGGCCTCCCCGGAAAGCCGTTCGATTCGCGTGTAATCGTTTTCCAAACTGGCGGTCAGTTTCGCACCAAATTCGGTTTCCCGTCCAGCTTTCCCGCGTACAATCGGGCGCACATGTGGCTGATGTAAACTGACAATCCGGTACTCGGCGAGACGCGATTTTCGATCCAGCATTTCTCGTTGTTGTTCGTGAACCACGCGAATCACCCGGATTTGTTCCATCGTGGATTTGCTGATTGAATCTACTTGATGCTGAAATAATCAATAAATTCCAAATTTCGACGGACGGCGTTCAGTAGAAAACGCAATGCCTCGCGCCATTTGACAACACTACATTTAAAATGTTTGATGATTTCAAGGTATCTCCGGTGACCTATTTGCAATTTGGTACGTGGACGTGGCATGGGATTCTGCTGCTGTCGAATAAGGTCGATGA
>CALGPR010000115.1 GCA_937960425.1 uncultured Lentisphaeria bacterium | reverse complement strand
AATTCCAGTTTGGTGGTGGCATTATAGATCGTTTTCAATCTGTTTTCGCCGTTCCATTCCATGGTCCAACCATTGTACCCGGTCAGCATGTTGCCGTCAGTATCGTAGGTTGGGCTTACACTGCCGATTGCGGTGTACTGGTTCACTTCGTTTACGGTGTAATTGGTTGTCGTGCCGCCAGTTGTCGATGTATTTCGATTGCCGATGTCGTCATAGGAATAGGCGTAATTCTGGCCTGTTACCTGAGTTCCGGCGGAGGTTTTCTTGATCCCTCTGGTCACCTGTCCGAACGTATCGTATTCATAATTCCAATAATTCCCGTCGGCGAGCGTTTGCTTCGTGCGCTCGTCTTTGTCGTTATAGGTGTAGGTGTAACCATTTACGCCCAACAAACGGTTGAAGTTGTCATAGCTTCGGGTTGCCGTGTGAATCGCGGTGGTTCCGTTCTTGAAGACGGTTGTATTCAATCGGTTACTGCCACTGACGCGGCTGTAAGTCGCGGACTGATTGGCAAATGTCGCGGTTGCCAGGCGGCTCATATTGTCGTAGGTATAACCTACGTTATAAAGGGCAGTTGCGCCATTCATCAACTTCAATGCCGTCTCGCGGCCGAGCGTGTCGTAGGTGTGCGTAACCGTATGGCCAGTCACGTTCGGCACCGTTTCTGTTGCTGGAGTATTGTCGGCATTATAGGTAATTGTACGGGTTCCCGCCGCATCAACAACCTGCGTCATCTGGCCAAGGCGATTATAGGAATAAGTGATTGACGGCGTATCATCTGAACCGTATGATATGGAAAGCAGCCGTCCTGCGCCATCGTACGAGTATGATGTTGTCCGCCCATTAGCCCAGGTCCGGGTTTGCAACTGACCATTTCCGTTATAGGCATACGAGACCTGGGTGTTGTCTGCGTATTTCTTGCTGACCAAGCGTCCCAGAAGGTCATAGTTCCAGGTCGTAGTATCCGGCTGATCCGGATTGTCACGATAAGTCGTCAGCGTTTTCATTCTGCCAAATTCGTAGGTATAACTTTGCGGATACGTTTCCGCACCGCTCATTGCTGTCAATGCTCCGGTTAGATCGTAGGTGTAAGTGACAACTCGATTGCCAGGGCGGATTTCTTTGACCTTGCGCCCCATGATATCGTATTCAAAACTGGTGGTTCGGCTGGAATCGCCGCAACTTTCTGTGGTCGACAGAAGTTGATTGCGTTTATCATAGGTGTAACTGATGACATGTTCTTCTCCGTTTTCCACATGGCTCTGCGTCGCAACACGATTCAGGGCATCGTAGGTGTATGTCGTATCACCTAAAACACTATGGGTGGAACTTTCCAGAAGGCCCTCACTGGTATAGGAGTCGGTAACAGTTGTTCCATCCGGCGTTGTCGTCATCACAGACATCCCTTTCTCCTCCGCAGTATTGTAATACGTTCGGGTCGTTGTGGTCGTCCGGCCAAATTCGGTTTGCTGGGTTGTCTTCCCATCCGCACTGGTTCTGGTAGTCCGAAGCACAACTGCGTTATCCGCGTCATCATAAGTCTTGATCGTGGTTACGCGCCAGTTTTGATTGTCGACGGTTTCCGCAGTAACCGTCGTTTCCGTTACCGGATCACTCGCTGTCAATGTTGTTCCTCCAGTCAGGGAAATCCCGTTTCGCCACGCTTCACCTCTGGCGTTATATTCGGTAATGTGCGTTACTCCCCCGGATACTTCGCGGATGATTCTCCCTGCCGCATCAAAATATTTTTCCGAGACAATAGTAGACAAGTTCCCGGCCTGATGTTTTACTTTATACACTGCTCCCGTAAAATTCAAATAAGAATAGACTGCTTCCCGGATTCTGTTATTTTCTTCCGGTTGATCCGGGTCGTAAATATATTCTACCTGGTACAGTTCGCCTGTAGAAGTTACGCCGGCCTCGAAACAGCGAATCGCTTCCGCTGCGGTTCCACTGGTTTTTGCGACCGAACCGTCACGGTTGATTTCTTCTATCAAAGTGCCGCCGTCGGGATGAGTAGTGGTTTTGCGCCAATAATTTCCCACACGCCCTTCGGTATACGTCGTTACCGCTTCAACACCTCCATCCAGAAAGACTTTCGTTGCCGTCAACATTCCGTTTGCGGCATAAACCGATTCCGTTACCTGCTGATTGTCTTCATCTCCGAAAACCTCTGTCCGGATCCTGTTGCCCATACTGTCGTAGGTGTACGTTGTCAATACCCCGGCGCTGAGCGAACTCCACAAATGTTGATCCGGAGTGTAGGTGTTGTATTGCACTGAACCATCGCGGTTTTCAGTCCACGCTGCGCCGCAGCAGGAATATGCCCCACTGTCTTCCGATCCATCTGCATAGATCGTCCGAGTCGCGTTACCCATGCCATCACGCTCGTATTCTACGACATCCAACTGCACATCCGTTGCAATATCGAAGGTCTCCACCTTGATGGGATCACCCGCAGCATTGTAGGTCGTTACCGTTTTTGTGCCATCGATAATTGCATCTTTTGCCGCATTGGGGGCCCCCTGAGTGATCGTTTCAACTTCATTGCCGTCTACCGTTGCGTAGGTGGTAAACTCCATTGTCCCGTCTGCATTGACCTGTTTCCAATGGCGTCCGGCGTAATCGCCTGACGAATAAGAATAGGATGTGCTGATGATGTTGCCTTCGGCATTGGCAGCTGCACCCGGAGTGGTTGCAGTAATTTCCTGGCAGCTGTTATCATAATAACTGTGATAACGCCGACTGGTTTCCGTGCCATTGCATTTTTCAACGATACAACGGATCCGGTAGTCCGCCAACCGAACTTGTTCGTCGGCAAAATTGCTTGCGTAAGAATATTCCTTGATTTTTAATCCGGTTGTCCCTGACGGTGGAATTACTTCGCCATTTGCGGTAAATGCCAATTCGGTATTGCCGAAGGGCGTAATTTCCGAGGTTACCCGGCGGAAGTTATCATAGGTGTAATAGACCCAGCTGCCGTCAGGTTCCAGCCGATATTCTTCCTGCCCCGTTGGCGTATAGCCAATACGGGTAATTCGGGCGCTTTCACCTTCTCCGACGGCAATCTGGACCGGCAGCCAGCGGTAGTTGATCTGTTCGTAAGTGATTGTCTCCACGTTGGAGGCACTTCCTGCCTTAGCTCGAGTAATGGTCATTTTCCCGGTTGTGTCAGAAAGCCTTGTCCATGTGGAAGTTTCAGTCAGGTAAGCCGTCATGATCCCATTTTCGTTCGTCGTCCAGGTTTTTTCCGGGATGTTGCCCACTGCGGTGGCAATCCGCATCACTTCGTGTTCTGTCGGGGCAACACCCGGTTCACTCGGGTACCATTTGACCATCGTCAACGTTTCCCCAAAAGTGTGACCGTTGATGCAGTCATCGGCATTTGCTGTGTCGGGTTTGAGGACGGACAACTGTGCTTCTTCTGTACGATTGGTGTAGCCAACTTCCTCGTCCGACTGATCGTAATACTTCACCTGAATGACTCGAGCCAACAGATCATCCGTGCGCGGCATCATGGGCGGAGTCCCGTTGACCCAATCCATTACCGCTTTTCCCTGAGGAACATTCAAAGTGGTGCGACTGTAGGAAGAAGTACTACTTTCCACCGGGTTGTTATAAGACAGACTTGCAGGAATCCAGCCTTCGCAGGTGATCTTGTACGCCTGGCTCAATACTCCGGAGCTGGTAAATTCATGGCAGGCCTGATTCGGGAAGATTGCCTGTACTCGTGCATTCGACAGGCGGTACAACGTATAATTCAGATGGTTTACCGGCTGCCCGAATGTCGCAACATTGTTTTCAAAACGCCAGTAAATCGGCATTTCCACCCCATTCGGCCGTTTCAGGATGGAGTATCCCATCCGGTACGTTATGCCGTCTTCGCTGTAGGTCTGACTGGTGATTGATCCGTGCGCAACTTTGCGGATGCTGAACGAATGCAAATACAAATAACGATCTTTTAAAACCGTATGATAAAGGTTACAGGCATAGCGGCCGCCATTGGTTGTTCCGAGATCGTAACGGGTTTCGTGTTCCGAACGGACTTCGATGGTATTAAATTTTTTACGTTGACAGCCGCAACCAATCAGCCCGTCTTCTTCGCTGTCTAACTCAAATAAAGGACGGATAATTGCCTTGACGGTTGGACACAAAATCGGAACAATGCGGTCCAGCTTGCAATAATGGCAGTAGCATCGCCCGAATCCTACCGTAGTATCCATGGAATCGGCAGTTCCGCTGTACGTAACTTCATTGCTTTTTTCCTGCCAGGTGTAGACAGTGGTAGGATTACTGGCTTCGCCAATGGTGTCGCGATTCCAATATTCCTGATGCAGGCAGAACAGGTGACGTTCTCCAATATAGGAAGAAGCGGCAGAATATTCCGAAAGCTCTAAATGATAAGTCCCATCTTGAGCGTTATAGTTGAATCGGTCCGGGTTTTGCCCCATTTGTTCCGTGTAGGAATAGAGGTACCGATTGTCACTGAAGTACTCGACGTTACTTTCCAGCAGCTCTCCACTTAAGACAACTGTTCTTATGGTACAGTTGCTCCAGGTCGCTGTAACCTGGAAGGCGGACTGAGGAGCATTGCCCAGAATCAGATGGGTAATTGCGTTCAAAACATTGGCCATATCGACAAATTGATATTCCTGTACCGGAATATTGTTGAAACTCAGTCCGCGGGAAGGGAATCCGGCTGTGTCATAATTTTCAAAAATGTCCTTTTGGTTGGGAGTCTGATCGGCAGGGTAAACCAGAAATCCTTTGCCGCCATTGATTTTCAGGTAATTGTCAGTGTCCATGATGGCATCAGGATCGTTGAGATGTTCACGGAACTTATCAATATCCAGTGCGTAGGCATACAATTCGCGAATGGCATTGCGTAAAGTGTTGAGATCCGTCTGAGTGACGGTCTGATAACAGGAATTTTTGTACGGGACCGCAGACGAAGTCATGGAGTTGATCGTCTTGGCAATTTCATTGTAGTAAGGAATAAAACGTGTTGACCAGGAAATGTAATTATCAATCATGATAATCCCTCTGTATTGTGTTCCGGCTTAGCCTGGAACAGTTAAAAACTTATTACGGAAAAACCTTGCTACATTAAATAAGACGTGTCAACACATTTGTTTCTTAGCGATGTTTTACTATTTTATTGATAAATAGTTATGGAGTAGTAAAAAATGATGGAACAGGTAGGGAAGGGCAATGTGGCGTTATTGTG
>CALGPR010000114.1 GCA_937960425.1 uncultured Lentisphaeria bacterium | reverse complement strand
GTGTCAAGCAAGGAATCCACTGGTATTTTGGGGGATCCATTCTGTTTCTGGTAGAAGTGCTGCGGCAGTGCAGGAAGAGGGATTCTGTTGTTCTGCCCAATGGAGTGTTTCGGCAGAAGAAGCAGTGTCCCATAATAGAGAAAGGCAATTGCCGTCACAGGCCAGTTGCCAGTTGTTGGGGCCAAGATCAACCCCGGTATGATCATTCACAATCAGGGTTTCTTCGATCATTGTGCCGTTCCCGTTGGAGAAAAGCAGGTGGAAATCCAATCCGCTCAATTCGGCGAGAAGGTCATCGACTGCATCGATCAGGACGATTGTTCCGGAGTTGTCATTCCATCCCGTCCCGACATTGATGATTCGAAGCGTATTGGTTGCACAAAGAGAAATTTCTGCGCTGTTTTTCATGGTAACTACAGCATTGTCCGTTTGGCGTTGAGAGAGGTCAAAGTACCATTCGCTGAAAAGTTCCGGTACGACCTCTGTCGTAAGATTGACCGATGTGTTGCCGGAAAAAACGATTCGGTCAAAATCACGCATTACTCCATTGAAATTCCCCGAAAAGTCGTTGAATTCGATGGTCCTTTTTCCTGAAATTGTCACATCGCCGCCGCCAAAGCCTCCTCCGCAGATTGAGCCGGTAAAGTGTAATTGTTCGCCACTGCCGGAGATGACCGCTGTTGTACCTCCCTCAACAATTGCCGAAGATTCTGAAGTGTGTGCGTAGCCTCCGAGATACAGGGAATTGGAAAATGTTACGTCAGCCGAAGACGTATCAATTATCAATTGCGTATTTCCGGCGACGATACTCTCTCCGTCATTGGCATAGCCGCCTGCAAGAATAATGGACTGAAAATCCCCCCCAGTAATGGCTATCTGGACATTCGAAACTATTGCGATCCCTCCGTTTTCGGCGCGGCTGCCGCCGACAAGGTAATGGTAATCCCCGCCATTGATTTGAAGTTGTACTCCAGAGAAAATCGTGTCGTTGCTCGAGGAACTTTTGACATAACTGCCGCCAAAGATCCAGCTTCCTGCTGAAGTATTTTCCAGATGAATTTGAATTCCCCCTTTCACAGTTCCACTGAGCAGAGTCCCGACAGTGTCGGCATTGACAAAATTTCCTCCGAAAACCATCCCGGCGATTGTTGTTCCGAAAAAGTCCATGGAAATTGTTTGATCAACAGAGTAGCTGCGATCCCCGCGGGAAAACAGTTGTTCCAGTTCTGCATTTGCACTGGTGATTGCACCGCTAACGCCAGTTTGTATCCCGCCGTAGAGAACTGGCGCTGCCGTTAAATCAACCCCTTGTTCAAATCTAATGGTGATATTCCCGGTAACGTCGCCGATTCCTCCGCCATAAAAAACGTTGGTGATTGCACCGGAAGTAACCGTGATGGCAATATTGCCTTGAATTTTTCCGTCAGCACTACCCCCGAAGAATTTCCATACCGAGCCGCCATCCATTTGTATCGTAACTGCGTCGGGAAAGGCATTATCTTGTTCGTTGTGACCAGTTGTTTGAGACTGATAGGCGCCGCCAAAAAGATAATTAACACTGCCGGAGGCAATTGAAATTGTCGTCATTCCTCCGTCAGATTTTCTTCCCCCGCCGAAAAGATTATAAATTTTTGCTTCATTTTCCAGGGAAATGAACGTTTTATCCGTGGTTCCGTCATTGCCATCTCCGCCACCAAAAATAGTACCGATAGTTCCTGCAATTAAGAGGTAAAGCTCGCAATTTCCAGTTGTTGCAATTCCGCCGCCAAAGACAGTACCGAGACCGGCTCCGCTAATCCGGGTTGCCAGTGAGGAATTACCGTCTACATTGTTGAGTTGGCCGCTGGCCCCATTATAAAAAATCCCGTCGGAAAAGTTCCGCAAATCCCAGGCAAAAACAGGTTCTGCGGCCATCCTTTCCTGCCAGTAATCCGGCAGGAACTCGATTCGTACTGCTCCTTCTGGACATTTATCGATGACGGATAGAAGAAGTTTTTTCCCTTCTGTCTTCAAGGCAAGGGCATAGTTGCCACAATCCAGATCTGAGCCGTTGATGGTTATGGCGCCGGTCCCATTCACTGTGACATTTTTGCCGTCAAGGTCAGCAATGTCACCGGCACTCACGAGCGTATATGTCGTTCCTATGGCCAGATTTTCCTTGCAATTCAACGACATTGCCCCTACCGAGAGAATTGCGCCGCTGATGGATAAAAGCGCGTTTGCTGAGGCGCTTGTATCCGGAGAAAAAAACAATTCCCCGCCAATCTGGTTGAAATTGCCCATAAGAGTGTTGCCGCTTCCGGAAAGTGTCAAGGTTGTGTCGATGACAATTGTACATTTGTTGACAGTATCCCCGGCAATGACAGAGTGGTTCAGTTCCAGGGCGTTCCCTGTCAACAATACAGTACTCTGTTTGGTGGAAATTGAGACATTGTCGAGAATCACTTCACTTCCAGCAGTAAGAAATGACTCTGTTCCAGTATAGCGATCGGCAATGGAAAGTGCGGAAATTACAGTTTCCCCAGAGATCCGGACTGCTGCATCCCCGGTTCCAGAGTAAAGTGTTGATCCTGCGCCATTGATGACACGATCGGCGATGTTCAGGGTGCCATTTTTTACTGTAATATTATATTTTTCAGCAAAGGTGATTTCGGCGTCGGCAGGTAATGTTGCCAAAGCCCAGCGGAATGTGCCCGGCGTTTCGATAGCATCTCCATTGTTGTTGACATAATCGACGGTGTTAAAATAACGGAAGTCAGTAATGTTGGAACTGTATTGCCCGTCCAGACTGGAAACTGTGCCGGCAAGGGCAATGGTTCCTGCCGTTTGGCTGGTGAAGCTGACAGTGATGGTAACCGCTTCATTGGCATTGAGTACGGAAATCAATTGAGTTTGTTCGCCCCCATCGAACGAAAAGACCAGTTCAGCTCCAACGATGGTGCGTCCGGTGGTATTGATAATAGTAAAAGCAGCATCGTAGGCAATTCCGGTGTAGTAGATATCTGTTATTGCATTATCCTGAAGGACGTCGAGCGTGATGTAAAAATCCGGCAAATCCGGTTGGTATTCTGCCGCATAATTAATGGAGTAACCCAAATCTTCCATTGCTCCGAGAACGACAGAACTGATGGAGACATTCCATCCCAAGCTACTGGCATTCCCGGAATTGTAAACCATAAAATCAATTTCCTGATTGGCGCGATCCATAAATTCACTGCTCAGGAAATGGGTTCCGTAAGACCCGGAAAGTTGAATTGTTTCCAAGGGAACAGAGGTGGCATTCGGGTGTATTTTCCGATATTCCTCCAAAGCATTTTCTCCAAGGAAAACTGGCGTACCGTTATTGCGTTCACTCCAGAGTGCATTTTCGCTTAATGGGCCGTCATCGCGAAGATCACTTTCCCAGATCACCGAATAAAAGCCGAGCGCATGGCAAATTTCATGCATATAGAGCCAATAGACATCCAGCCAGTAATCAGAAATTGCCTGGTTGTTGATTCCGACGGCGGAAACACAGGGCAGAACACTGCCGGTGCGAACTGTCGACACCGTGGAGCTGCCGACAATAATGGTACCATCAGGGTTTTCTGCCTGGGAAAAACCGACAAAAACAATGGTGATATCGTCAATATCCGGATCTACGGAATAGGTTGTGCCGCGATAGGTGACCTCAGCAAGATCTTCTGTCAACAGAAGATCAGGAATATCTGCGGTAATGATGGTTTCCCAGGTTTTTACTGCTTCGGCAATAGCCCATTCCTGTGCGACGGTAAAGTTTCCTTCCATCTGACAGCGAATTTGGAAGGAATCTGACAGTGCTGCTGTAATGTCTGTAGTCATTTTTCTACTGCCTTACTTTTTCTATAGTTGCCATACCGCCGGCGTTTTTATCGAAAAAACACGGAAGTCAGGCAACACGAGCTTTGGTACTATGCCACCAGATCAGGAAAAAAACAACTGAAGATTACTTTTTTCAAGTATTTCCAACAGGATCCAGAAGAGGGCTTCAATTCAACGGCAAAGATCAGGCATGATAATATTTTCCCAATAATTTCCGCGGTAATCGATGACGCTTCCCTAAGGTAAATCCGAGTTGCCACAACCGGTAAAAAGGGCCACTAACCCTGGCAATTTCTCCCGGCCCCCACAGCGATTTCATGACCATTTCGCGAGCTTCAGCTGCAGTTGCCGGTTTTTCTCGATTCAGCACTGGCGCCAGGATATGTTTCCCGAAGTCGGCACTGCGGTCTGGGACGACTAAAGCAGAATATTCTGTCTTGGAGGGATAACGAATCAGGCGTCTCAGTCGCTTTAATGCCTGATCGGTTTCCCGACGGAGTTGTGAATATTCTTTACCTTGTTTTTGCTGCATGTATTTCAGAATACCGCGGTAAAAGTCATCGTTCATCCCCGGATTTCGTACCAGATGTTCCCAATGGGGAATTGCCGCATTGCAGATGGCAGATCCGGGAATATAATATTCCGCACTGGGTAGTGGCGGTTCGAGCGGACTTTCAATCAGATGGTGATATTCAATCAGGGTATTTTCCAGACCGCCAGGAGCGAACCCCTGTGCGTCAAGGAATAAGCCGGTAATGTAGTTCCAATACCATGGCGTATAGTTCCGGTAATTCCAGCGCCCGAAAAAGAGGCCGCGGAAATTCCACTCCGGGCAGGAGCAGATCAGAGACCCGAGGGTACTGCCAAACCAGCCTGAATCCACAAGATAGAGGTTTTGGTAACTTCCAAATTCCTGACTCATGTAGGTATGCCCAAGCGCATATTGCTCTTGGAAATGTTTGCGTAACGCCTGACTATAGGCGGAGTCTCCCGAAAAAAGCGCTTGTAAATTATCTTTTGACGCATGAACCTTGCTGAGTTCATTCGGGATTGTATGCAGTAACGGCGCACAATTCGGAAGGAGTGCTTGTGCTGCTTCCGGAATCGGTGTGTTGGCAAACTCACGGGCCAGGCAATCCAGGGAATAGTCGGGACAATCCTGAAAGGTCATTTTGATCGCAGCAAAACGTGAAGTCCAGAACCAGTGGAGAGGCAGTGGAGATTCCAGCATATTTTTTTCGAGATACAACTCATAGAAGACACGCAGACGCATCCCGCCTCGAGACATGAAGAGCAGCGCTCCATTCCCATGTTTCGCTGCAACCAGGGCCGCAATATAGAGTCTGTGGCAAAACTCGTACATAATCGGGCCGAGCAGCTTTTCT
>CALGPR010000113.1 GCA_937960425.1 uncultured Lentisphaeria bacterium | reverse complement strand
GTTCTACCCCGCGTCCGCTGACAATGAAAATCGCCAATCTTTCCGCTTCGGTTGATTCTCTGGCCGTTGACATCTTTGGAACTCTTCCTGATCCCTTTACCCGAAAACTTCTTCATTTGCCCGTTGAAACCGGATTGCCCAAATGTTCTATTCGCAGCTCACTCCATCTCGGACTTACCCCATTCTGCCTTTATGAGGGAAAAACAACCCTGAATTTTGCCGAAGGCGAAATCAAACTCTCTCCCGTCACGATCAAGACTTCTCCCTCCGGCCTTATGAAAATCGAACGAACACCGGAAGGAGAAGAAAAAATTGGAATTGCAGCGCTCGAACTGCTCCACCCTTTCCCGGCAAAAATCCCAAGTATGAGTCTGGTTATTCCTGCAGATAAAACACAAAATGCCCTTTTAGGTGGTACAATTCAATATAACATTGCAGATTTCCGCCTGTCTGCGGCAAACAATCCATTTCACAATAGCGGCAATAATTTGCAAGTATCTCAAAACTTTTCCGGAACATTCAATCCTCAAACAGCTCATTGGACTCTGACCGGAGAACCAGTAAAAGCAGAAAGCAAACTGAATTTCAACCTTGCCGATCATATTTTTGCAGCAGCACTCCAGGAACTCTCCCTTGGCGGTACAGGAGACGGGCTTGATGGTATAGCAAAAATTTCGATCAAAATAGCAGAAGCGTCCTGTCGGGGTGAAGTCTTTCAAATGACTGGTCCTGCAGCAACAATGGAACTTGAAACCATTTTTTCTCCGATCCGGAATGATCGAACCTGCCGTTTTGTACTGCCGGAACTCACCGGCAACTATTACGGGCAGCCATTTTCCGTAAAAGACTGTAAACAAAGTTTGCAAACCGGAATCAGCGACAATGATGGCTCTACAAATCTGAAATTCGGAGTCGAAATCGGGCATCTGGATACAACTGGAGCCGGGGGATCCCAAATTTTTGAAAACGCTGCTTTTACTGCAGCGCTTACTTTCGATGAAGAACATCAGCTCTATCGTGGAAATACAAAATTTCAGGCAGGAACCTTAAAAGTTACTGTCCCAGAATATGTTACAGAAACAAAAAATCTTTCTTTTGTTGGCGAAGGAAGTTTTGCTGCATTCAAGCAACCGCTTGCTCAGGAAATGCTTAAAGCATTACGCAAATTATCAGGAACGATTCAAGCCGCAGAGTTCTCTCAATCTGTGCCTGGTAACGCTGTTTTCTCCGTTGGAAATTTGTCTGCAAATTGCGATTTACAATGGAGCGAAAATAAACTTTCTGGAAAATTAGAAA
>CALGPR010000112.1 GCA_937960425.1 uncultured Lentisphaeria bacterium | reverse complement strand
GTGCTGGACAGGGAGGCATGGAACGCGGCTCTCGTTGAGCATTCCCTTGCCGGGAAGCCGGCTCATCAGGCGCCGGCAGCGGGATAGTTTTTGGTTCCGGCTGGAAGTGGAATCGGTCGGGAACCGCTTCGCGGAGCTTGCCGTTTGATTTGTTGGGATGATTAATGAAAAAATACTTCAAGTTCATAAGCACTTATTCAACAGACAGATTGTGTTGTATTTTGAAGGCCTTAACAGTGTTGGCCATCAACATGGCGATAGTCATCGGGCCGACCCCCCCGGGCACCGGAGTGATCGCCGAAGCAATTGGTGCGACAGCTGCAAAATCAACATCGCCGACTACTCTATAGCCTTTGGGAGAGGAAGAGTCTGGAACACGGTTAATTCCGACATCGACGACGACAGCGCCTGGTTTGACCATATCTGCCGTGACAAAATTGGGTTTTCCGATTGCTGAAATCAGGATATCGGCCTGTCGTGTCAACTCCGGAAGATTTTTTGTCCGGGAGTGGACACAGGTAACGGTAGCATCAGCTTCTGGATGTTTCTGGATCAGAAGTGCCAGGAGGGGTTTGCCGACGATATTTGACCGCCCGATAATCACTACGTGTTTTCCGGCAGTGGAAATTCCTGACTCCCGCAACAGTACGATGACTCCATAAGGTGTGCACGGAAAAAATCCATCTCTGCGTCCGATTAACATTTTTCCAACGTTGACAGCATGAAAGCAATCCACATCTTTTCCTGGATTAATTGCCGCGATAACGGCTTCTTCATCAATGTGTGGAGGAGGGGGGGACTGGACCAGAATGCCATTGACTTCAGGATCGTTATTCAGTTGCGCAATCAATGCGAGCAGTTCTTCCTGGGTTGTATCGGCAGGCAAACGGTGGGCGATGGAACGAATGCCCAGCTCCTGGCATTTTTTGATTTTGGTATTGACGTAAATTTGAGAGGCGGGATCATCTCCGACTAAGACGACTGCGAGGGCGACTTGCAGATGATTATTTTGTGCCAGTTGAAGGCATTCTTCGCGAGTTTGGGCGTTGATTTTTGCAGAAACGGCTTTGCCGTCGATCAGAAGAGCCATAATTCAGTACCTCAAAACAGTCAGAAATTGTGCAGAACCCAGGAGAAGATATCCCTGTAAATGATATTTTTTCTCATTATAATATCCGTCTTTATGCCCTCCAATGCAAATGTCGGGAAACAATTTTTGTTTATTTCCAGCGAAAAACGATATTGTTTTTGATCTGGCAGTTTGATTATAAGCAGCTGATTGGTTCTCTTGTGGAGGGAAGATATTTTCCATTTTTTTCTATTAAAGCAAGTAATAGACGCTTTCGCTATCACTGCCAAAGGAAGAAAGCATATTGGTGAAGAGCGATAAAGCGGAAAAAAGGAAAAGAATCGTATTGTTTTGCATTTTTGCATTAGCGACAGTATTATTATACTTCAGTTGGAGGAAGACAGAATATGTATACACTTGAGGTGCTGGCAAATCGTGCAGAGATCCATAAAAAGTGGATTCATACTTATATTCAGCAAGGCCTTTTACCCCCTCCGCTGGTAATGGATAACGGCGATTTTTACTCAGATGCACACCTGGAACGATTGTTGTTGTTGCGAGAGTTGGCAGAGGAAGGGATTTCAGTTAGTCGGATGAGTGCTTATCTGAATGGCGAAAGGAAATGCCTTCGCCATTCCATGGAAGAAAGAGAAATGTCTACGGGATGTGGCGGGGAAAATTTTTCTGTTGCCCGCGTCAATTGTGTGGAATTGGCGCCCGGAATTTATTTGTCGTATCCCCAGGGGACGCTGTCCGAGGAGTTATGTAAAAAGCTGGCGGATTATCTGAATGACTGTCTGAAGAAAGAAATGTTGGGAATGAACTGAAGATTGGATGTAGAGCCTTTCCTGATTCATGTTGTCTCTGGTTCTGACTGGCGGACGAGATGGTATCGAAATGGGAGGGGATCGTGTTGTTTGTGCAATAGTATCTCTTTGGGCTTGAACTGAAAGGAATGAAAGAGAAATATTGAAAGGAATAGTTGCCTTCCAATCGAAATTCTTCCAATGCCGGTAAGGGAAATTGTTTGATATAAGCGAATGAAAAAAAATTCTGTTTTTTGCAGCGTAAAAAACTCTATCCTGTCAATAAAAGCTATTTTTCGTCAATTGCAGAATAAAATCTCGACAGTATCTTAATGGATAGGATAAGTTGGTATAAAGCACCTTTGAGTGAGAAACACCATATTTTTTTCAGAAAGGAAAGTACAAATGTTGAAACCGTTATCAGTTCAATTGTATTCCCTCCGCGATGCCGCAGCCAAAGATTTTGTGAAAGTCCTTAAATTTGTCGCAGATGTCGGCTACAAGGGCGTTGAACCGGCAGGGTTCTGGAACCTTCGCCCCTCTGAATTCAAAAAAATTGTCAATGATCTGGGAATGAACATTTATTCTTCCCATTCTCCATGGGCACATCCCGGCAATCTCGGCGAATGTATGGAAATTGCCGATATCCTCGGCCTCAAGCAGATTGTCTGCGGTTATGGCCCTGATGATTTCAAGGATATGGATGCCATCAAACGGACTGCTGAAAAAACCAATTATATGTATGACGTTCTTTCTCAGAACGGTTTTACCCTTTTCCAGCATAATCATGACTTCGAATTTGCCCGTATTGACGGTAAGCTCAAATACGAGTTGTACCGGGAGCTCTGTCCGCGGGTAAAATACGAAATTGATTGTTTCTGGTCTACCAACCTTGGAGCCGAAAACGCTGTCGAGATGCTCAAGATCTTTGCAAAAGATACCATTTTAATTCATATGAAAGACGGCGTTGTCGAGCAGAAAGTTGACGGGAAAAAGATGGTTAACGGTTTCCTGGAACGTCATGTTGATCTGTTGCCACTCGGAACCGGAACTCTTCCGATCAAAGAGCTGGTTGCTGCGATCCCCGATCAGGTTCAGACCATTGTCGTCGAGCTCGATTACTGCAATATTGATATGTTCGACGCCATCGCCCAGAGCTATAAATATATGACAGAAAACGGCCTCGCTGCCGGAAATAAATAAAAAAGGAATTCCGGTTATGGAAAAAACAAAGGTTGGTATTGTCGGTTGTGGAATGATCAGCGATACCTATTTCAAGGCTTCTCAGCGATTTCAAAATATCGAAGTTGTCGCCTGTTCTGACATCATCCCATCACGCTCTGCTGCAAAATTTGAAGAATACGGCGTTGCCAATATGACCAACGACGAGCTCTTTGCCCGCGATGATATTGAAATTGTCCTCAATCTGACTCCTCCGCAGGTTCATTCCAAAATTGCCATGGATACGCTGAATGCGGGGAAACATGCGTATTCAGAAAAGCCTTTTGGCGTTGACGCCGATGATGCGGCAAAAGTTATGGAACTCGCCGCCGCGAAAAATCTTCGCGTTGGTTGCGCGCCGGACACATTCCTGGGCGGCGGACAACAGACTTCGCGTAAGATGATTGATGACGGCTGGATCGGTAAACCTCTTTCCGGTACTGCCATTGTCATGGGGCGTGGGCCGGAAAAGTGGGGACAGGCTCCTTTCTTCTACGATTACGGTGCCGGGCCGATGCTTGACCTCGGTCCCTATTATATTACTGCTCTGGTCAATATGCTTGGCCCCGCAAAGAGTGTTACTGCTGTCACCACCAAGGGGTTTGAATTTCGTACCTTCGGCAATGAGGTGGCTGAACAGTATCAGGATCGCTACAAACCTTTCGACAAATATCCGGTCAATGTCACGACTCATCTGACCGGCGTAGTAGAATTTCAATGCGGTGCTGTCATTACAGTGATTGCCAGCTTTGATGTCTACCATCACGGCCATGCCCCGATTGAGATTTATGGTTCTGAAGGTTCTTTGCAAGTCCCGGATCCGAATACTTTCGGCGGCCCGGTTCGCCTTTTCCGGCCGGGATTTGACGGGTGGAAGGATGTTCCGCTTGCTTATGGTTACACAGAAAACAGCCGCAGCATCGGGGCTTCCGATATGGCCAATGCTCTCCGCAGCGGCAGATCGCACCGGGCTAACGGCGCTTTGGCTAACCATGTATTAGAAGTCATGCTTTCTTTTGACAAATCCAGCAAATTGGGCAAAAAGGTGGAATTGACTACTACATGCGAACGTCCTGCACCCCTGCCGCTCGGATTGGAAGACGGTATGCTTGACGATTAGTCGTCTTCGGAATCAAAGTCGGAATACCGATTCAATAAGCGACTCCCGGGAAAAGATTTTCCGGGAGTCGCCTTATTTTTCTCATAAAATTTGCCACTCAAAAGGGCGGGAAAAATGATTACGGTTTACGCTTTCAGGGGAGCGTCTTTTGATTTTTTTCCACAATGTTGGCAGTATTGTCTTGAGGTAACGAATTTTCCGGCAGGCTGCGGAGCAGCTCGTTACAGCGGCATCGCTCCAGCAAAAAAGCAGAAAATGCGACGACAGAAAGCCAGAAAAAGAACTGGATCGCAAAAAATGCGGTTGTAACAGAAATGCCGTTACGATAGAAATCCGCAATCGCCAGCCCGATGGATACGAGGCAAAGCACCGTCCCCGTCGCGAGCCCGACTTTGCAGGGCATTTCCCGAATCAAGGAACGTTCCGCATGGCGTTTCCTTCGCTTCCAGGCCGAATTGGATGTCATTACTGAAACCTCGCACGAAGCTGAGCAAAAGTACCGTTTTCAATTGCATGGCGAATTTGCCGCATCAATTTGAGGAAGAAATACACGTTATGAAGAGTAATCAGGCGGATCCCGAGGATTTCGCCGACGTTCATCAGATGTCGGATATAAGCACGGCTGAAGTTCCGGCAGGCATAGCAGTCGCATTCCGGGTCAATCGGCCCGAAGTCTGTTGCAAAACGCCCAGCTTTGATCGGTAGTGTCGATCCGTCGCTTAGGAAAGCAGTGCCATGTCTCCCCAATCGGGTAGGCATAACGCAGTCAAACATATCGATCCCGCGGGCTACTCCTTCGACGATCTGTTTCGGAAAGCCGACCCCCATCAGATAGTGGGGTTTCTCATCCGGCAGTTCCGGAACTGTCCAATCAAGGCACTCGAACATCATTTCTTCCGGTTCGCCTACACTGAGGCCGCCGATTGCATACCCCTCAAAATTCATTGCGGCAAGTTCCCGCGCCGCATGAATGCGCAAGTCTTTGTAGGTTGACCCTTGAACAATGCCGAAAAGTTGTTGGTGATCCCCCAATTCCTGTTCACGGCTGATTTTTTCCCAGCGCAGTGTCTGCATCAAAGATCTTTCCGCCTCGTCATGTGTTGCCGGATAGGGCGTGCATTCATCAAACGCCATAACAATATCTGAGCCGAGAGTCCGTTGAATTGCCATCGATTCACGCGGGCCGAGGAAAAAACGTGTTCCGTCGATGTGGGAAGCAAACTTGACTCCATCCGGGGTCATTTTGCGAAGTGTCGCCAGACTGAAGACCTGAAACCCGCCACTGTCTGTCAGAATCGGATGGTTCCACGATGAAAATCGGTGCAATCCTCCAGCCATAGCCATGATTTCCATCCCCGGTTTGAGGAAGAGGTGATAGGTATTGCCGAGAATAATTTCAGCACCAAGCTCTTCCAGTTCGCGGGGAGAAAGTGCTTTGACTGACCCGCGGGTTCCCACAGGCATGAAAATCGGAGTATTGACGACCCCGTGGCCAGTCGTTAAAATTCCACGACGGGCTCGAGATCCCGGATCGCGGGCTGTAATGGTAAAACTCATATCAGAAAATTAAAAAGGTCAATGGTTAAAAGTTGATGAACATTCCGCCAGAAAGCTCTTTCAGCTGGGTTGCATCAGTTCCGACTGCTGCGGCAATCTTTCCTGAAAAAGCAATTGCTGCACCAGGCCCGCAACCAGTGATGATGCGTCCATCCTGTTCGACCAGTTTTCCCGTTGGTTTGGTTGTCGGGAAATATTCTTCAAAGCCGGGATAGGCAGTAAAGCGGGTTCCTGCCAGCAATCCGGCCCGCGCCAGTACAATAGGGGC
>CALGPR010000111.1 GCA_937960425.1 uncultured Lentisphaeria bacterium | reverse complement strand
TTTGTGCAACTTTCATACACATAAAAGTGTCAATTTGCCGAACCAAAGAGAATTGATATCAACGCCGCTTACCGCTTTGCGTGATTCCGGCAGTGAAACAGTCGTACGCTCTCTGGAACTTCACCCATGGAAATTGCCGGAACGCTTCCGGCCGTTGGGAGAAACTTTCAATCGGATGGCAATGTTTCTGCCGGTCATCGGCGAATGCGGGCTGGATAAGTTGCGGGGACCGGAACTATCTACCCAAATCCTTTTTCTGGAAGCGATTTTCGATCTGGCAGAGGTAAACCGGAAGCCTGTTGTTCTGCATATCGTTCGCGCCAGTGCCGAATTTCTGGGAATTCTGAAGCGCAAAAAAGTTACGGTGCCTTTACTATGGCATAACTTTCGCGGGTCGGCAGGCTTATTCCAGCAAATGCTGAAAATACCAACTCTTTCATTCAGTTTTACTCAAACTGGAATTTTCGAGCCATATCTTCCGGATTGTCTGACAAAAAACCCGCAACTTCTGACGCGGATTGGACTGGAGACCGATGATGCAGAAGTTGATCTTGCCCGGATTTATCAGGCAGCAGCAACTTTCTGGAAAATTCCGCAGGAAAAATTGACGGAACAAATGACGGAAAACTTTGAAACGTTTACCCGGTACGGGAGAGGGAGTAATATATGAAAATGCTGAAAAGTCCGCAATGGCTTGACCGCACTAGACTTCTGGTTGGTGAAAATGGATTGGAGCAACTACGGAAAAGTCATGTTCTGGTATTGGGGCTTGGCGGTGTTGGCGGCATGGCGGCAGAGATGATTGCACGCGGTGGTGTCGGAGAAATGACGATTGTTGACGGCGATGTTGTTGAAACTACCAACCGTAACCGGCAAATTCCGGCTCTTGTTTCTACGAACAATAGACCTAAAACAGAAGTATTGAAGGAGCGGCTGCTCGACATCAATCCGGAGTTAAAGCTGCATGTGTGGAAGGAATACATCTGCGATGGGAAAATTGAAGAGTTGCTTCGATCCCCTTATGATTATGCAATAGATGCGATTGATTCACTGTCTCCTAAAGTTCATTTTATAGCCAGCTGCGTCCAAAAGGAAATTCCTTTGATTGCATCAATGGGGTCTGGAGGGAGAGTGGATCCGTCTCTGGTTCGGATTGGAGATATATCGGAAACGCATCATTGCAAATTGGCAAAGGCTGTTCGCTCTGCGTTAGGGAAACTGGGGATTCGCCATGGTGTTGAGGTAGTATGGTCGCCGGAAGAAGTTCCTCCTGAAGCAGTCTTATCCTGTTGTGATGAACAGGGAAGAAGACACTCTTATGTGGGAACGATCTCCTATATGCCGGGAATCTTCGGAAGCTTTGCCGCCTCTCAAGTGTTGCGCAATCTTCTGAAACAAAAATAATGCCTTTTCAGGAAATCATTTCTTCTGCCTTTTTGTTTCGCGACAACACGAATAACCAGAACTACTCCATTGAAATACACATCCTCTGTTTTTCAAGGTCACCGTTTTGCAGAAATATACAGAAAAATGAAGGTTTCATTTTTTTTAAAAGTATCGCCACCTGTACTCTTTTATACAGCTGAAAACATAAATCATTTTTCTCACTTGTAAAACGCCATGCACCTACGCAAAGAATGAAGGATTTTTTCTTGATATAGCTATTGCAAAAGTTTTAGCGCCAACACAAAATCAACTTCGGACTCAAATTCTTTTGTCCAAACCTAATCCATCTATCCCTCTGGGCATCTACAACTATGGAAATACTATAACCGGCAAATAGCAGGCAAACACCAAGTTTGAAACAAGATTAAAAGAAGGCTGTTACACAGACTATCTATCAGCCCTCATCCCCTCCCGGCAAGTTCAAAAATATGTCCTACCCTATTTCATGAAACTCAATTTCAATATTTTTACTTCTCATTATCATTCTATAAGATTTTTTTGAAAGGAAACGCTTTATCGGCAATAAAATATCATTTTTTACATTGACGATCAAAATGTTAATCTATATCACATGCTTGAATTAATCAAACGTAAAAATTCCATTTTTTCGTTCGCTGCAACAAAAAACATTAAAGATAATTTTATCCCCCAAAAAATACGGGAAGAAATAACCTGTTATGTAAATTACTTCTTCCCGTATTAAAAGCTTTTGCTTAAAAAGTAACTTCTCGATCAATACTTTTTATCTGCATAAGCAACCCAGCCACCGGCCTTGACCAGTTCGCGGTCAAAATCGCCAATCGTAAACGGATAAACCTTTGTTTCTTTCCCGTTGGAAATTGTAAAAGTATTTTTTTCCAAATCCGTTTCACAAGTTGCTTCGCTATTTGCAAAAGTTTTGAAAATATCATCAACAGTCTCTTCCGGCAATGAAACAGCCATCAGCCCGCAATTAAACATATTCTGGCGGAAAATGCGTGCAAAATTAACCGCGATAACGAGATTAATATTGTTATATTCCAACACCCACGGTGCATGTTCACGCGAAGAGCCGCATCCAAAATTAGCACGTGTGACAATAACACTCTTTCCTGCAATGTCTTTTTTGGGATCAAACCCAGGAAGCGACAAATCTTCCAGACAATACGGTTTCAGTGCTTCCTTCGTCAATTCTGTCAAGTATTTTGCCGGGATGATTTCGTCGGTGTTAATGTCCGAACGATCCAGAAAGAGGATTTTACCGCTGAAATTTTTCATAGCAATCAATTCCTTACTTTTGCTTATACAACGGAGAATTGGTAATGACGCCGGCAATAGCCGTAGCCGCAGCCGATGCCGGGCTCATCAGATGAACCATTCCACCTTTACCCATGCGGCCATTGAAATTTCTATTTGTTGTCGAAGCGCAGCTTTCGCCATTTGCCAGAACGCCATTCGACATTCCCAGACAAGCACCGCAAGTCGGATTGGTTACACAGAAGCCGGCTTCCATAAAAATCGCAATCAAGCCTTCCGCTAACGCCTGCTTATAAATTAATGGGGTAGCAGGTGACACGATCGCACGAACATTCGGGCTGATTTTCTTTCCTTTGAGAATCCCCGCTGCAATGCGAAGGTCTTCCAGTCGCCCATTTGTACAACTGCCTATATAAATCTGATTGACAGGAGTTCCTTCCATTTCCCGAATTGTTTTGACCTGATCCGGTTTATAACCGACAGTAACTACCGGTTCAAAGTCAGTAACATCCACATCAATAACCTGAACATACGGAGCATCGGGATCCGGACGGAACTTGCTGTAAGCTTCCAATGCAGCTTCTTTCGTTGCAAATTCGTCCTGAATAAACGGCCAGAGATATTCAACTGTTGTCATATCCGGGTAACAGATACCGCAGGTTCCACCGGCTTCAATTGCCATATTGCAAAGCGTCATGCGGGCATCCATTGTCATGGCATCCACCACCGGTCCGGCAAATTCAATGACTTTATCAGTCGCTCCATTTACCGTCAACAATTTGATCACATTTAAAATCACGTCTTTCGCGAAAACGCCTTCCGGCATTGTTCCGGTAATATTGATTTTAATCGTATCCGGGGTCCGCATGGTGAAAACACCTTTCAGGATTCCGACTTCCAGATCCGTTGTTCCTACCCCTGCTGCAAATGCACCAAATGCACCATGCGTACAGGTGTGTGAATCTCCCATGATGACCGTAAATCCCGGACGAACAAAGCCCTTTTCCGGAAAAAGGGCATGACAGACACCGTTTGCTCCAATATCAAAAAAATCTTTGATATTATGCCGTTTGGCCCATTCGCGAAGGGTCTTACCCTGCTCAGCAGTTTTGGAATCCTTTGCCGGCGTAACGTGGTCAATTACCGCTTTAATCTTTGTCGGATCAAAGACGCGGTCGAGCCCTTTGCTGACCAGGTCGTTGATCGCAATCGGCGTGGTAATTTCGTGACAGAATACGCGGTCCAGGGAGAGAACGGAAACGCCTTCCCCAACTTTGTCCACCAGATGCGCGTCAAAAATTTTCTGCGCCAATGTTTTTCCCATGACTCAACTCCTTTTCCGGCCAGCGCCCTATACGGGATAAGAGTGCGGGCCGTTTGTACAGGAAAAGTTCAATCTGTGCATAGACTGACTTTCCCTTGATATTAAAAACTTTCTATGATATAACAACGTTCATCATTTTTTCCGTAGCTTTAACTGCCGCAGCCAACTGATCTGTATCCACCGCAGTAGTCACAAGTGGCACCGCCCCGGTATCCCAGGAAATAGTAGTTTCGACCAGGGCATCGGTTTTTCCTCCGGGGGGGATGCGTACTTCATAGTCCCGAAGCCTCGGCAAGCTGATGTTTTTTGTCTTCAATGCCTTCCGCAAGGCTTTTACAAAAGCATCATATCCCCCGTCGCCGGACGCCTCTGCCGTCAATTCTTTCCCCTGGCATTCAATGACAACCCGTGCCTTGGGCAACATCTCGGAATGAGTGATAATCTCAAAGCTCTTAACTTTAACACGGCCTTCAATCGGAGTACGGAGTACGCCAGAAATGATGAATGGCAGATCCGCCGGTGTCACCTGTTTTTTCTTATCTCCAAGGCGAACAATTTCCTGGAGTACCTTTGCCCGGACCTCCTGGCCCAATTCCATACCAAGCTCTTCGAGATTCTTGTCCAGCGATGCTTTCCCAGAGAGTTTTCCAAGCGCGTAATTCCGTTTTCGGCTGAAACGCTCCGGCAATAGATCATTGGAATAAAGATTGCCCTTTTTATCGCCATCAGCATGAACTCCGCAGGTTTGTGTAAAGACATCGCTGCCGACAACAGGAGCATTCCAGGACAATCGTTTCCCAGACAGCTGCTGGACAATACAAGTAGCATGCAGCAGTTGCCGTTCTGACACATGACAGTATCTATCGGACAAATCAGCAATCGCAACTACGAGAGGCGCCAGAGGTTGATTCCCAGTCCGTTCCCCTAACCCATTAACAGTAGTGTGAACGCCATTAATTCCCGCCTTGACCGCGGCGAGGGAATTTGCCGTTACCAAGCCATAATCGTTATGTCCGTGAAAGTCAAAGCGCAAATCTGGGAAGTCGGCAAAAAGCCATTCCAAATACCGAGTCACTTCATCCGGAGCCAGCAAGCCCAGAGTGTCAGGCAGCATAATCCGTTCTACTGGAAGCTGCTCAAGGAGCTTGATAAAGTTGTAAACATAACCAAAACTTTCCCGCATCCCGCCAGACCAGTCTTCCAAATAGACATTAACACGAAGATCATTTTGTACAGCATACTCAATTGCTTTAGCAACGTCGTTGTAATGCTCTTCGGGGGTTTTTCCCAGCTGAACCCGGCAATGACGTTCCGACCCTTTGGTCAACAAATTGATGACATGTCCCCCGGTAGAACGAATCCAGTCGACAGATTTACCGGCATCAACGAATCCAAGAATTTCCAATCGTTCTGCCAGCCCTCGGCTTTCCGCCCATTGGATAATTGCGGAAACCCCTTCCCGTTCTCCCTCTGACACGCGGGCAGAACCGATTTCCATACGGTCAATGTGCAGCTTGGTCAACAACAACCGGGCTATCTGTAATTTTTCCTGCGGAGTAAACGCAACGCCGGGAGTCTGTTCACCATCTCGCAGGGTTGTATCGAGAATTTCAACATATTTGGTAAAGCGTCTTTTGGTTTCCATAATTGGGATACTCTTTCCCGTTATGCCCGATGCGGGCAGACAAAAGGCCATGACTACGTCGAAAGAGTACGAATGTCATGGCCGAAAAAACGAAATAGTAATCCGTACCTTTCTAAAAATTCATGCAACGGGCTCCGCGGGTGCAAAGAAGCACCGGACGAAACCCGCAACTAATTCCGAGCGCCCGCATAAGAATATTCAAATGCTGCATGAATTTAGAAAGAACCATTTCGATAAACTCCATAAAGATTTTTTATACAATACTTTCTTTTTTCAAAAAAACAAGTCTGCTTTGCAGAATAATGGAATAACATATTTTTTTATTCTGGCTGTTTTATGGTAAAAAAGTTGCGGGAAGGAAAAACTTTTTCCCTTCCCGCTGCTTTTTTGGGGTATGACTTTTTCTCAATAACGGTAAGTCTCTGGTTTGAACGGTCCCTCCACCGGAACGCCGATATATGCCGCCTGTTCCGCCGTCAACGTCGTTAACTTCGCTCCCAGCTTTTCCAAGTGCAATCGCGCAACTTCTTCATCCAACTTCTTATCAATCAGGAATACGCCTTTGCGACTCGGATGTCGCGCTATGTCTATCTGCGCCAATGTCTGATTCGTAAAGCTGTTTGACATCACAAAACTCGGATGCCCGGTAGCGCACCCCAGATTTACCAATCTGCCTTCAGCCAAGAGGTAAATACTGTGCCCATCGGCAAAGGTATAGCGGTGGACAGGACAAAAGCTTCCCTTGATTTCCGTTTTTACGATACCAGGCTCTTTTTCCAATTTGGCCACTTCAATTTCATTATCAAAATGTCCAATGTTGCAGACGATTGCCTGGTCTTTCATCTTCCGCATGTGCTCAATCGTAATAATGTTACAATTGCCTGTCGTCGTGACATAAACATCTGCTTCCGGCAATGCATCTTCAACCGTGCAGACACGATAACCTGCCATGCACGCCTGAAGCGCGCAAATCGGATCCACTTCCGAAACCAGAACCCGGGCACGTTCACTCTGCATTGATTCCGCACAGCCTTTGCCAACATCACCATATCCGCAAACCATCACAACTTTGCCGGAAAGCATCACATCCATTGCACGTTTAATCCCGTCCGGCAGCGAATGGCGACAGCCATATATATTATCAAACTTACTTTTGGTAACCGCGTCATTCACGTTAATCGCCTGAAACAACAATTCTCCGCGTGCCTGCATTTGTTGCAAGCGATGGACTCCCGTCGTCGTTTCTTCCGAAACCCCTTTGACATTCGCCGCAACCTTATGCCAATGTTGCGGATCTTCTTGGAGAATCCGTTTGAGCAATTTATTAATAACTTGCATTTCATAAACATCAGTAGGCTTATCCAGAATCGAAGGATCCTCTTCCGCCGCATAGCCACGATGGATCAGAAGGGTAGCGTCGCCGCCGTCATCGACAATCTGATCCGGCCCACTTCCATCGGGAAATGTCAATGCCCGATAGGTACATTCCCAGTATTCCTCCAGGGTTTCTCCCTTCCAGGCAAAAACCGGCACGCCTGCGGCAGCAATCGCGGCTGCGGCGTGATCCTGCGTCGAGAATATATTACAGCTGGCCCAACGTACCTGTGCCCCCAGAGCAACCAGCGTTTCAATCAGGACTGCCGTTTGAATCGTCATATGCAGACTACCTGTAATCTTGACGCCTTTGAGGGGCTGATCCGGGCCGTATTTTGCCCGCGTAGCCATCAAGCCGGGCATTTCATGTTCAGCAATGTCAAGCTCTTTACGGCCAAAGTCCGCCAGAGCAATATCCTTTACTTGATAATCCATTTCTCATATCCTTAAAATTCAAGTTTTCCGCGGAGTGCGTCCAACCGTTGTTCTGGAATCTGGGATCCAATAATCTGAACTACTTCCGCGGCAAGCAGCGATCCATATTTGCCGCACTCATCCAGTGGCCGGTCATTCAGATAACCATAGAAAAAACCTGCCGCCCAAATATCGCCCGCTGCTGTTGTATCAATCGCTTCAACAATGGGGGCTTCAATACGATAAACTTCGTTCCCGCTGCATATCATCGAACCATTTTTTCCCAGTTTCAGAACAGCAACTTTTGCATGTTCTGCCAACCTGCCGAGCATTTCTCCTGCAGGCAGATCGCCGAAAAGCGCCCGTGCCTCGTCTTCATTTGCCAGAATAATATCGGCTTCTCCTTCGACCAGGGCTTTCATCCGTTCCCGGAACATCTCGACAATTTCAAAAGAACCGAGATCAATCGCTACCTCACAACCCGCCGCTTTTGCCGCCCGGATCACTGCTTCAAAATATTCCTGGTTGAAGATCGCATAGCACTCAATATAGACAACATCAAACTTGGAAAAATCAACCGCTTCAACCATTGACGCATTGATTTCAAGCGATGCCGCCAGACAACTGCGCATCGTTCGTTCTGAATCCGGAGTAATCAACGCCAGACAGGCCCCGTTGGGCGTATCACTTTCAAAAAGATATTCCGTTGAACCGCCGTACTTTGCAAACGTGTCCCGGTAAATCCGCCCGAACTTGTCACTCCCGGTCATTCCGAGCATTGCACATTGCTGGCCCAACCGCGCCAGCATAAATATCGTGTTGCCAGCCGCGCCTCCGGTGACAATTTCGTATTTGTCGCATTCCCGGAGGTAGCTTTGGAGTTCTTCGGAAGTGCAGTGTTCCATACCGCCTTTGGCGCCACCAACTTTCTGCAAAAAAGAATCATCGACCTGCGCAAGCAGGTCGATGAGCGGTGCGCCAACACTTAAAATCCGCTTGCCCGCCATCATCGATTATTTGGCAAACTTTGCGGCTGCGGCTTTGAGCGCGCCAACCATGTCGGTTTTTTCCCATGGGAAGCAGCAGCGGCCGAAATGTCCGTAAGCTGCTGTATCTCGATAACACCAGCCGTTGCCGGGGTGTTTCAGATCCAATTTTTTCAGGATCGCTGCAGGGCGCATGTCAAAGACTTCACGGATTACCTTTTCAAGCTCTTCACCCTGAATTTTTCCAGTGCCATAGGTGTCGACATTAATGCTCAATGGTTGGGCAACACCGATAGCATAAGCAACTTGAACTTCGCATTTGTCTGCCAGCCCGGCAGCAACTACATTTTTCGCAATATAGCGGCACATATAAGCAGCAGAGCGGTCAACCTTTGACGGGTCTTTCCCGGAAAAAGCACCGCCACCATGAGAGCCAACGCCGCCATAAGTGTCAACAATGATTTTCCGCCCGGTCAATCCGGTATCTCCATGTGGTCCGCCTACTTCAAAACGCCCGGTCGGGTTTATATAATATTGTATTTTCTCCTGAAGGAGCTCTGCTGGAATGACTTTCGCAACGACGTCTTTTACCAGCGCTGTTAACTCTTCAATTTTCATTTCCGGCGTGTGCTGATGAGAAACGACAATTGTTTCAACGGCCTGTGGTTTTCCTCCAGAATAACGGATAGATACCTGGCTTTTGGAATCCGGACGCAAATAGCCATACTTTTCCGGATCGCTCTTGCGAAGGCGGGCAAGTTCTTCGACGATTTTGTGCGCGTAAAGAATAGGAGCCGGCATCAGTTCGGGGGTTTCGTTCGTCGCAAAACCGAACATCATTCCCTGATCTCCCGCCCCTTGCTCAAGGTAAAGCCCCTGTCCTTCGGTGACACCCTGAGAAATGTCCGGAGACTGTTTGTGAATACAGACCATCACTTTTGCGGTATCTGCAGAAAAACCGATCGTGTTATCTACGTAACCGATGTCACGAACAACCTGTAATGCAATTTCCTGCCAGTTGACT
>CALGPR010000110.1 GCA_937960425.1 uncultured Lentisphaeria bacterium | reverse complement strand
CCTATCGCGCTGGAAAGAAGTAAACAGAACAATTTTTTCTGAACAATATAGCAAAAGCAAGAAAGTGTCAGTATGAAAAAAATTGCCTTTATGGACACATCGTTCCGCGACGGATTCCAGTCCTGTCTCGGTGCCCGCGTGAAAACCGAAGATTTCCTGCCTGCGTTGGAAGCTGCTGTAGCTGCCGGTATCGATAACTTTGAAATCGGCGGTGGTGCTCGTTTCCAGAGCCTTTATTTTTATTGCCAGGAAGATGCCTTCGACATGATGGATAAATGCCGTGAAGTCGTTGGCCCGGACGTGAATTTGCAGACTCTTTCCCGTGGTGCTAACGTCGTTGGTCTGGTTTCTCAGTCCCGTGATATTATCGATCTGCATGCCCGGATGTTCAAAAAACACGGTGTTTCCACGATTCGTAACTTTGATGCGTTGAATGACGTCCGCAATCTTGCTGTTTCCGGTAATTGCATTCACAATGCCGGTTTGAAGCACCAGGTTACTGTCACGATGATGGGATTGCCTCCCGGGTTGGATGACGGCTATGCTCACACTCCGAAATTCTATATCGACAGCTTGAAACAGATTCTTGATGCCGGTATTCCGTTTGATAGTGTTGCGTTCAAGGATGCTTCCGGTACTTCGACTCCGCATACGGTTTATGAGACCATCAAAGCGGCTCGTGCGCTTCTCGGTGCTGATGTCAAAATTCAGTTCCATACTCATGATACTGCCGGCGGCGCAGTGAACTGCAACCTCGCGGCTATCGAAGGTGGTGCCGATATCATCGATTTGGCAATGAGCCCGCTCTCCGGTGGTACCTGCCAGGCAGATATTCTGGTGATGTGGCACAATCTCCGCGGAACCGAATATACTCTTGATATTGATCCGGAAAAGATCACCAAAGCGGAAAGCGTCTTTGAAGAATGCCTCAGCAAATACTTCATGCCCCCGGAATCCATGCAGGTCAGCCCGAAGATTATCTTCAGCCCGATGCCCGGTGGCGCATTGACGGCTAATACGCAGATGATGCGTGATAACAACTGCCTTGACAAGTATGATGCTTCCATTGCGGAAATGCGTGAAGTGGTTGCCAAGGGTGGTTTCGGTACTTCTGTTACTCCCGTTTCTCAATTTTATTTCCAGCAGGCTTTTGCTAACGTCATGCAAGGCAAATGGAAAAAGGTCACTGAAGGCTATGGCAAGATGGTTCTCGGTTACTTCGGCAAGACCCCGGCAACTCCTGATCCGGCAATTGTGAAACTTGCCAGTGAACAGCTTGGTCTGGAACCGACCACGGAAGACGTTCATGACATCAATGATCGCAATCCGAATCTCGGGATCAAGGCTGCAACTGCCAAACTCGAAGCTGCCAATTTGCCGGTAAATGATGAAAATATCTTTATTACTGCTACTTGCGGAGACAAAGGAATTGAATTCTTGAAAGGGAATAAGCCGATGGGGATCCGCTACAAGGAAGAACCGAAAAAGGCTGTTTCTGCAGATGAAGCCGCTGCTTACACTGCAACGGTTGACGGCAAGAGCTATAATGTTCAGGTTGCAGCCGGCGGCAGCAGTGTTACTGTGGATGGCAAGACCTTCAAAGTGGATTTGTCCACTGGCGCAGTGAAGCCTGCTGCTTCTTCCGCTCCGAGCGGGAAGGCTGTTGAAGTCCCGTCTCCATTGCCGGGTACTGTGGTGAAACTGCTTGTTGATGTCGGTGATGAAGTCGCTGATGGGGATTCCCTGTTGATTGTTGAAGCAATGAAGATGGAAACTCCGATTACTTGCGAAAAAGGTGGCCGTATTGCTGAAATTATGGTCAGCCCCGGCCAAAAGATTGACGCTGGTACAATCTTGGTTGCCATTGAGGAGAAATAAGAGATGCGTTCGATCAAATACCTGCTGCTCATGGCAGCAATGTTGATCTTCGGCTCTGCTGTACAGGCCGGCGATACCGTCGCCGGCTCTACCGCCGATTCATTCAGTGATCCGGCAATGTCAGACACAGCCGATGTGATTGTGATGGATTCCGATTCTGTGTACAGAGCACAGCTGCTGCCGGATGGCAATATTGCCATTGTTTATGTGTGGGATAAGCCTGCTGTGGTTTATTCCTTAAGTATTCTGCCCGGCCAGAAAGTGCTTCCTGGTCGTGAAACAATGATCCTCGACATTGCCGGTCGCAGTAAAGCGCACGTGAAGGTTACTGTTCCTGGGACGATTGTTTCTCTGATGGATGGTATGGCGGCAGCAAAAATTATTGAGCCCGGTACCACCATTTTTACTGTGAAACCGCAAAGTGTTATGCATGATTCTCAATTTGCTGCCACCGGTGAATACAAAGGTCTTCCTTCCTGGGGGCGTGTATTCAAAGGCCTGTGGGAATCTACAGGTATCTATGATATCCTGCGCCAGACTTTTGAAAATCCGGGAAAAACCTGGATGCTTGGTGCCGGTCGTGTTCTGATGATGCTTGTTGCGCTTGTATTGATTTACCTGGCTATTGTCAAGGAATTTGAACCACTGCTGCTGCTGCCGATCGGGTTCGGTGCAATTCTGGCGAATATTCCATTGGCTGGTATTTCCGGCCCGGATGGGTTGCTTGGTTTGCTCTATGTCGCCGGTTTGGAGTCGGGAGTTTTCCCATTATTGATCTTTATGGGCGTTGGAGCAATGACTGACTTCGGTCCGTTGATTGCCAATCCGCGTACTGCGCTGTTGGGTGGCGCAGCTCAGTTCGGTATCTTCTTCGCTCTGCTCGGTGCACTGGTCTTGACTCTTTTGATCCCGGGAATCAACTTTACTCTCAGCGATGCTGCGTCTATCGGTATCATTGGTGGTGCGGACGGTCCGACTGCAATTTATCTGACCAGTAAGCTTTCTCCGCATTTGCTTGGCCCGATTGCTGTCGCAGCCTATTCGTACATGGCGTTGGTTCCGATTATCCAGCCGCCGATTATTCGTGCACTGACTACCGACAAGGAACGCCGTGTCCGCATGAAGCAGTTGCGCCATGTGTCAAAAGTTGAGAAGATTGTTTTCCCGTTGCTGATTACGCTTCTCTGTGCATTCCTGCTGCCGGATGCTGCCCCGTTGATCGGTATGCTGATGTTCGGGAACCTGATGCGTGAATGCGGAGTGGTGGAACGTCTGAATCAGACGGCACAGAACGCTTTGATTAACATTGTTACCATCTTCCTCGGCCTTTCTGTCGGATCAAAGCTCTCCGCTGATCAGTTCCTGAATATTCAGACTCTTGGTATTCTGGTGCTTGGCGCTGCAGCTTTCTCTGTTGGTACCGCTGGTGGTGTGATCTTTGGGAAATTGATGTGCAAGTTCGGCAAAGATCCAATCAATCCGATGATCGGCGCGGCTGGTGTCTCTGCTGTACCAATGGCTGCACGTGTGGTGAACAAGGTTGGTCAGGAGTATGATAAACAGAACTTCCTGTTGATGCATGCGATGGGACCGAACGTTTCCGGTGTTATCGGTTCAGCTGTTGCTGCCGGTGCTCTGTTGAAAGCAATTACGCTGATTGGACAGTAAGTTTTTACGGTATCCCGTAATTGTTTGCGGCTCTTTCTGTTGGGGAAGAGCCGTTTTTTTTTGAGCCTTTTGAGAAAAAAATACTCTTCTCTGCTCGAAAAAGCTCTTTTCAGTTTTATATTATTGTGTTATATCATTTTTATAGAATCATCATCAGGAAAAGGGCGGGACATGAATCAGGAATATTATTTTGCTGAAGGTTTGTTTGGTCGGATTGGTGAGTATTTTACTTTCCTTTTTAGTGGAATGAGCTGGATCTCGATCCTGTGGATATTGTTTTGGTTGGTTGCTTTCGGGGTCTGGTTATACAGTGGATTTTTAGCAGCAGATGTTGCAGAGAAAGCCAATAACCCGATTGCCAAACATTTTTTGCTTGGATTGTTGAAACCGTATAGTTATCACAAGCAACTTGCGGCAACGATTGTCCCCGTGAAACTCCGTACCATTGAGGATGACCGGCAGGAAAAAGAACAGCAGTATAAAGAACTGGAAAATAAATTGACAGGAAAACTGAAATATATTCGCCGGAAGCAGGAAATTGCCCGTACAGAACGTCGTGGCTCTGAGTTGGGCGGATTTGATGTGGATGAAGTGCTGGGGATTACCGACCACAAGAAAGTTGCCGAAGAACAACAGGAAAAAAAAGCAGTAGAATCTGCTCATGCTGCAGTTTATAATCAGGAGTTTTTTCAGGATTTAGCGGAAGAAGACAATACAGAGTTTTCCGGTGAATTTCTTTTGACGTTAAAGGATGGAACGGAATACGAAGTTGTCAAAGTGATGAATTTTCAGGAAACTCTTGCTACGTTTGTGATGAAGGAAACAGGCAAGAAGATTCGTTTTAAATATGAAAATATTGCCGACTTTGCCGTGATTGAGCCGGAAAATGAAGTCGAAGATGAAGAATATGCTGCCAATGAAGACGAGGCAGTCGATCAAGAAACAGGAACGGAAGATAATGTTTAAACCAGTCAGTAACCAAGTAAATTTCCCGGAAACAGAGACAGAAGTTCTGAGTTTCTGGCAACAGAACAATACGTTTAAAAAATCGTTGGATCAGCGTAAGGGAGCGGATGAATTCGTTTTTTATGATGGTCCGCCATTTGCTACCGGATTGCCCCATTACGGACACCTTCTTGCCGGAACAATCAAAGACGTTGTGCCTCGTTATCAGACAATGCGGGGAAAATATGTCCGTCGTACATTTGGCTGGGACTGCCATGGGTTGCCGGTTGAAAATGAAATGGAAAAGCAACTTTCTTTGAACAGCAAGAAGGACATTGAAGCATACGGGATTGCGAATTTCAATGAATCTTGCCGTTCTATTGTGTTGCGTTATACTTCGGAATGGGAAAAAGTTGTAACGCGAATGGGGCGCTGGGTCGATTTCCGTAACGGTTACCGCACGATGGATGTCAATTATATGGAATCCATTTGGTGGGTGTTCAAATCTTTGTGGGACAAAGGTTTGATTTACGAGGGGTATAAAATTTTACCGTATTGTCCCCGTTGTGCAACACCACTTTCCAATTTTGAAGCCAACCAGGGATACAAGGAGGTTACCGATCCCGCGATTACAATTCGTTTTCGCGTTTCTGGGGAAGACAACACTTACTTCCTGGCTTGGACAACAACGCCATGGACGCTGCCGTCAAATCTGGCTTTAACTGTGGGCCCCGAAATCGATTATGTGAAAATCAAAGATGGCGATGAATACTATATCATGGCAGAGTCTCGTGTCGGGGCTTATTATAAAGAACGCCCGGAAATAGTAGCGCGTTTCAAAGGACGAGAGCTTGAGCATCGGCGATATGTGCCTTTGTTTGATTATTTTGCTGGATTGGCAGAGCAGGGGGCGTTTCAGGTTCTACTTGGTGATTTTGTCAGCACTGAAGACGGTACTGGTATTGTTCATACGGCACCGGGATTCGGGGAAGACGATAATGCAGTTTGCAAAAAATATCATTTGCCGGAAGTCTGCCCGGTGGATGAACAATGTTGCTTTACTTCCGAATTGCCAGATTATCAAGGGCGTCCGGTTAAATCGGTGGATCAGGATATTATCCGCCGATTGAAAGAGGAGGGGAAACTGGTGCATCGTGGTACTGTCAAGCACAATTACCCGCATTGCTGGCGTGATGATGTACCTTTGATTTATCGTGCGGTTTCTACATGGTTTGTGCGCATTGATGATATCAAAGATAAGATGTTAGCGGCTAACAGCCACATTAACTGGATGCCTCCGCACATTAAGGAAGGACGCTTTGGCAAATGGTTGGCGAACGCCCGGGATTGGGCGATCAGTCGCAATCGATATTGGGGAACTCCATTGCCGATCTGGCGGAACGAAGAAGGGGAAACGATTTGTGTCGGATCGGTTGCGGAATTGGAATCTCTAACCGGCAAAAAAATTTCAGATTTGCATAAACATTATGTTGATGCTCTTGAAATTCCTTCGCCTACTGGAAAATCGCCGCTGAAACGTATTCCTGAAGTCCTTGATTGCTGGTTCGAAAGTGGTTCGATGCCTTATGCACAACAACATTACCCGTTTGAAAACAAAGAACGTTTTGAAGCGAATTTCCCAGCAGACTTTATTGCCGAAGGGTTGGATCAGACTCGTGGATGGTTTTATACATTAGTTGTGCTTGCCGCTGCACTTTTTGATAAAAATCCCTTTCAGAATGTGATCGTTAACGGCTTGATTCTTGCGGAAAATGGACAGAAAATGTCCAAACGGTTGAGAAATTATCCGGATCCCAGTGAAGTAATCAATACGTATGGTGCAGATGCTTTGAGGCTTTTCATGCTTGGAAGTCAGGTTGTTCGTGCAGAAGATTTGAAATTTTCCGAGAATGGAATTAAAGAAGTCTTGCGTAGTGTAATGATTCCGATGTGGAATGCTTATAGTTTCTTTGTCACCTACGCCAATGTTGACAACTATCAACCTCAGGAAAATGCGCAGGCACCTGCAAATCCTTCTAACGTTCTTGACCGTTGGATTTTGAGCTCTCTGTCGCAGATGATTGAAGAGATCCGGTATGAGATGGATCATTACAATTTGCAGAAGGCAGCAAATCGTTTCTCGCAATTTGTTGATGATTTAACCAATTGGTATATTCGCCGCAGTCGGCGCCGCTTCTGGAAAAGCCAGGATGATGGAGATAAAAATGAAGCCTATGCAACCTTGCATCATGTTCTTGTGACTTTTGCCCAGGTAGCTGCACCATTTATTCCTTTTACGACCGAAGCAATGTACCGTAATTTGCGAACGGATTCGATGCCGGAGTCAGTGCATCTTTGCGATTATCCGCTTCCAGATGTTGCCCGCCGGGACGCACGATTGGAACGACAGATGGCGGAGACCATGAAGACCGTTTCACTGGGACGATTCCTGCGCACGCAGAATAATCTCAAGGTGCGCCAACCGTTAGCCAAAGCAGTCATTGTTGTCGGAGATGATGAAATCCGGGCAATGTTGGAAGAGACCGGCTCAATTATCGCGGAAGAATTGAATGTAAAAGCCATTGAGTTCGGAAAAGCGGAGGAAGAGCTTGTAGAGTTCTCGGCAAAAGCGAATTTTAAGGCTCTTGGCCCGAAACTCGGCAAAAATATGAAATTAGCTGCGGCAAAAATTGAACAACTATCCAGCAGTGAAATTGCTTCAATTTTACAAGGGGTTCCATATCTTTTGACACTTGAGGGTTGTGATCCGGTTGAAATTGATGCGGATTGCCTTGTGGTGAAACGGACAGAAAAGCCGGGGATGACAGTTGCTACTGGCGATGGGGTGACGATTGCTTTGGAAACGACATTGACAAAAGGACTTGCCGAAGAAGGTTTTGCTCGCGAATTTGTCAGTAAAATTCAGTCTATTCGCAAAGATATGGGATTGGAAGTATCAGACCGTATTATTGTGAAGTATCGTTATGAGGCTCCTGAGCTTGCGGATGCGCTGACTGCTTTTGCTACTTATATCCAAAGCGAAACTCTTGCAGTAGACTTACAGCCATTGCCTGCTGATGAAGCCGGGGTGGTTAATACTGAAGTCAACGACATTCCGATTGCTATTGTTGTTCATCGCAAATAGAGACGTTGACAGAAAATGGCTGACAACAAAAATAAAACCACATCAGCAGAAGAGAAGGAAAGCAGCAAGACAACTGCGGGACGTGCTACGATTCCCAAACGGGAAAATCGCCGTTCCTGGCGGGGCGCGTTATTGCTTACTGCACTATTACTGCTGCTGGTTGGGGTTATTGTGGGCGGCTGGTTTCTTAAATTGCGTATGTTTGAACGAAATCCCCATTTCATTCTGCATTCCGTCGATATTACCAGTTCCGGGTGGTGGTCGAAAACGGCAGAAAGCCGTAATGCGCTTTTGCAACGGCTGGGGATCACTCTCCACAAAGACAATCTTTTTGCATTAAAACCGGCGGAACTCCGGCAGAAATTGGTGCAGATTCCCAGTATAGAGAGGGCGGAAGTTTGCAGAATTTTGCCAGATCATCTTGAAATTGTTCTGAATGAGCGTCTTCCGCGGGCATTACTTGGCGATGCTAAATCAACTTTGGTCGTGGACAACAATGCGGTGGTGATGTCAAGCGATGAATGTTTGGCTTTATCGCCTAGAATGCCGATCTTGTATGGTTTTGAAACGGAAGGGCTACGTCCTGGACATAAACTATTGCAATATCAAGATGCACTGAATCTATTGAACGAAGCAATGTTGGAATTTCCGGAATTTCAAATTCGTGCAATCCAGATGCCAGATGCCGATACGATCCAATTTATGATGATCTATCGAAAAGGAAAGTATAATGTGACTCTTCCGAGTAAAGAACCGCATCGCAATCTGGTAACGCTTTTGAGCACATTGGTGCAAATTGAAAAAAATGGAAAATTGGGGATTGTCAGTAATATTAATCTATTGTATGAAAATGGGACGGTTTATTATTAACTGCAAAGTGGCTGAGGCCCGGGCCGGGGCCGACAAGATTCAAATCCAGTTTACTTTGGAAAAAAGCTGTTGACAATCATCACTAAAAAATCCAATATCGATGGCGCTGTTATGATATGATCTTTCCCCAATGGATTTTTACTGAATTTCGTCCCCGGAAGATTTATTTAGTTGTCCTGCTGATGGCTTCCCAACTTGAAAAAGTCTTTACTTTAATATTCCATGGCTTGCAGTTCGATTTTGTCATGCGATGAATGTCAGGTTATTTCGTCGCAATTGTAGAAAAGGATCTAAGGAACGTTTTGCTTGGCGGAGACCTTCTTCGCCGAGATCCTGTTCTCGATTCATAACTTGATATTGTGTTTTAAATTCATCAGCAACTTTCCAAGTCAAGTATTGTGGAGCTCCTTTGATGGAGTGAATTGCTTTTTCAAAATGGATATCACAGCAGCTGCATCCAGTCAGTGGACTGAGAATGGAAAATCCCGCTGCAATGTCGTCTGCAAAAATGATCAGGCCATCAAGATGTAATTCTGGGGCAAAGAAGTTTTGCCACAAATTTTCCAGCACCTGGTTTTCTTCGTGGATAAATTCACTGGGAATGTGTTCGGCGTTCAGCTGCTCTGCAAGATTTTTTACTACTGGTAAATTTGCTGGTGTGATTCTCTCTGCTTTTGCGTTGGGATAGCTGTTTTCAAACTGGTGAACAAGGTTTCTTTTTTTACGCAACTTCGCTCCACTCATTGTTGCCAAGTGATTCATGTTATAGAGATAGTCGTTCTGATTGTCACTGCTGGATATCGCAAAATATTCGGAAACCTCTGGAAATTGGAGCAGGTAGTCATCCGGAACGTCGTAATACCCTCTAACAAAGTGCCCTTCCTCGCGGAAAATTGCTGCCATTTCATAAAGTTCTTTGGGTGGCACATAATTTCCATGGGGAAAATAAAGAATTT
>CALGPR010000109.1 GCA_937960425.1 uncultured Lentisphaeria bacterium | reverse complement strand
CCGTTTTCCCGAAGATCTGCCTTTCCCGGGATGCTTGACCTCCCTGATAGAATACCTCAAACCAGACGCATTTCCGAAAGTTGAATTTAAAATCAACGGGGAAACCAGAATTGAACGTCGTGGCAACAGCGAATTTGTTGCAGCCAGCGGAATGGGATTCGGAATACTTTTTGCAGACGACTGGTCGCCAAACATGCTTGATTTTACCTTGGTCAGCAAACATGCAGACACTGTACGTGGAGCCATGAATGCAGCCGGTTTTTCCTACCTGTCTCTTGCCCAGATCGATACGCCAAGAGAAGAGATGAAAATGGCAATTATCAAAGCCATCGATGAAGGGAAGCCGGTTCTTGCCTTCTTGCCAGAATGCGCACTGATTACCGGTTATGACAAAAAGGGAGACGTCATGATCGGTTGGGCGTATAATCAACCCGATGCGCCCTGGGCAAAAGAAGACAATGGGATGTATCGGGATGGAGACTGGTATGAACATACTATGAAAGTCGTCATTCCAGACAAGGAACTGCCTCATCGCAGTGATTTTTTTACCACATTGTTCTGGGGATGTGAAGTCATGACAAGAACCGAAATCAACGGGATGTTCGCGGGCTGTGAAGCATACAACCACTGGATTCGTGCTGTTCTGGATCCTGAGATCGAAACCTGGGATGACGAAATACTGCAATCCCGTCACAGTATTCACCATGCTCTTGTCGGAACCCTTGCGGAGGCCCGCTGGTGGCTTCATCATTATTTGTTGCGTCATTCAAGCCATTATGAAATCAAAATGGCGGCAGAAAACGCTGCGAACATTCATAAAAAAGCATGGGACGTCTGGGCCGCTTTGGATGCAGTTTCTGCCGGGCCGTATCTCCATTTGAATTTCAAAGACCCCAAACGAAGGGAACATATTGCCGCATTGCTTACAGAAATGCAATATGAAGATGCCCAAATGCTCAACCATATTCAAAACGCCCTTTCCGATCGCAGATTTCGCGGGAAATAATTCAGGCTGCTCATCTGCAAACGAAATGTACCAATTATAGGCAGAAGTATTTGGGGGATATTGTTTCTGCGCTCAATATTGTAACACTCCGGAGAAATTTCCACAATTTTCAGTCAATCCAATTACCCTATGACAACAACTTCTGGGGAAAAATCGGAAAACAATGAGCCCTTCTTCCTACTAACAAATCAAGTTTGCAGGAAATAAAATCTTTTCTGGTCTTTTCTATAATGAGGACTTGCATTCGCATTATGCCAATGGCATATTCTAAATATTGTATTCCATCACAGTTATTCATTGAGCTAAAGAGGAACCACTATGTCCAAGTATATTCCAATTGATCTGGGATTTGAACATTACACCAAACTGAAACATCATTTTTATTCTTCTGAATACGCAAAAATCCTTGCGGAAATGGTTAAATCCCGCTATGTTCCGGTGCCAGCAGCAGAAGCCTTATCTCTCTATGATGCTGACAAGTTGGTGCTTCCAGATCAGGTGCGCGTGGTCTGGGTGCATGATGTAGAACGCCCCAGTGACAACTATCTGGCACGAGAAATGGCGGAAATGGAACGAGAGTTTGGATTTCATTCTACCTATAACATACGCCTGGTCAACGCCATGACTCCAGAGCTCCGGGCAGAATTGGATGCCATCCTCGCAATGGGGCATGAAATTCAATACCAATACGAAGACCTCGTGATTGCCGAAGGTGATGTTGCCAAGGCACGTCAAGGCTTCAAAGAACATCTGGCATGGCTTCGTTCTTTTTACCCGGATATTACTGTTGCGTTTTCACACGGAGTTTTCAAATCCGGGATTGACTCAACCAACACCTTCAAAGAAAATGGAGTCTGGCACCCGGAAATCTGGCAGGAATCCGGGATTCATCGTTGCGGGGAACTATATTATTTTATGGACGTCCTTCGGAAAGAACTGGGGGACAAGTTCCATTACTTTGGAGAATCCCGTTGCATCGGCGGAGATGAATTTGCGGCTGCGCTGCGAAGCGCAAAAGCAGGTGATGTCGTCTTTTTCCTCCAACATCCGACTTGGTGGAGTGATACCTATGATATCGATGCATTAAAATACCTGGAGCGGGAAAGTCCATTCTTCAAATAGGCAACGTCCAAACCAATGTGAAACAATTCCCCTCTCCTCGGA
>CALGPR010000108.1 GCA_937960425.1 uncultured Lentisphaeria bacterium | reverse complement strand
CCTTTCTTGAATTATGGAAACCGTTTCTTCAATAGATTGAGATGCAGTATCAATAACATTGGGTTCATAGCATCCCAGATTGGTGAATTGATGCCACATAGTCTCAACCAGCTCGACATTGGTTTCACGATTCAACTTGGTTCGCTCAACGGCTCGCTTTAGTGTTTCTTCTTTGCTGGCTCTAAGAATAAAATAATGTACGAGGCAGCCATGTTTTGCGAGGTTGAGCCAGGGTGATAGAAACCATGGGCCGATGATTCCATCTACGATGACGTCATACCCTCCTGCAACAAAACGTCTTGCAGCTTCAGAAAAAGCTTCAATGACAACCAGATTCTGCATCTCAGAACCTGGAAGATATGGAGGTATTGCGCCTTTACTGAGGTAGTGATAAAAGTCATCCGTGTGCATATGTACGGATTTTTCCAGATTGGATTGAGCCGCAATGAGGGACGCTGTTGTCGTTTTGCCGGTTCCTGGAGGTCCTGTAATAATTATAATTCTTCCTTGTTTCATAAAAATACCTTTCTCACACAAGAAAATGGATCCTGAGAAAAACTCCAGTATCCAGTAAAAAAGCCAGTGTATTATTGATCAGATATTGCCATGCCAGCCTTGTGTTATTTCATTGCTTCCCGGCGCAGAAGTTCCGAAAGCGTATGAGCGAGAAGCAACCGGGTCCACTCGACGTCAGCTCCTGCACGGTGGGCAACCATATCGTCCATCGTATCTTCCAGGTGAAAGGTGGAGCGAAGATTTTGAAGCGAATAGCTGGGCAGGTTCCGGAATGTGGCGCGCACCAGCTGCAGTGTATCGAGCGTTTTCCCCTTCCATAACGGCAATCCGGTGCGGGCCAGGCTTTCCTGCAAAAAACTCAAATCAAAACGGGCATTATGCGCTACCAGAATGGATCCTCGTGCAAAATCCAGAAAATCATAGCCGACTTGCGTAAAAGTGGGTGCGTCCGCCACCATCTCATTGGTAATATGATGAACACAGATAACGGAGGGAGGAATGATGCAGCCGGGATTGACCAGGCTCTGATAACGGGAAAGCGCACCGTCACGTTCGACACGCACCGCAGCAATTTCAACAATACGGTTGCGTGTCGGGCTCATGCCGGTCGTTTCTACATCAAAAATGGTAAAAGGGCCGAACTCTTCCCACCGTCTTTGCGTCATCTTATTTTGCGTACCCTTCAGGGAATTTCTGGCGCCATTGCCATGCAGATTCAATGATGGGTTCAGCGGCTTCAAAACGTGGTTGCCAGCCCAGAACCTTACGGGCACGGTCGCTGCACGCAATCAGACGGGCAGGATCTCCGGGACGGCGCGGAGCAATTTCCATCGGAATATCTTTTCCCGTGACTTTTCTTGCGCATTCAATAATTTCCTTGACACTCAATCCATTACCAGTTCCCAAATTGTAATGGCCGCTTTCCGGCGCGGAAAGTGCGAGCATATGGGCCTGGGCCAAGTCAAGAATATGAATATAATCCCGGATACAGGTTCCATCCGGGGTGTCATAATCATCGCCGTAGATCATGATTTTTTCCCGTTTCCCTGCTGCAACCTGAAGGATGATCGGGATTAAGTGGCTTTCCGGCCGATGGTCTTCTCCATGCAGCTTTGTTGCTCCGGCGGCATTGAAATAACGCAATGCCGCATATTGGATCCCGTGGATTTTATTGTACCATTTGAGAACTTTTTCGAAGCAGAGTTTGGATTCCCCATACGGGTTGATTGGTTCCTGCCGGTCATTTTCGGCAATCGGAATCCGTTCCGGTTGCCCGAAGGTAGCAGCGGTACTGGAAAACACAATATTTTTTACTCCGCCTTCGACTGCGGCGTCCGCGAGATTGATGCCATTTGCCAGATTGTTCCGGAAGTATTTTGACGGGTTGGTCATCGATTCTCCGACGAGAGAGAAAGCGGCAAAGTGCATGATTGCATCAAATTTTTCGTCTTTGCAGAGTTTTATAATCAACTCACGGTTTTCGAGATTTCCTTCAACAAATTTTGCACGTGGGTCAACCGCATCGCGATGTCCGGTGATCAAAGCGTCAAAGACGACTACCTCATAGTCATGGTCAAGCAGATATTCGGTACAAGCGCTGCCGATATAACCGGCGCCACCACATACTAAAACTTTCATTTCAGTCTCCATCTTATTTGTAGCTTTCCCACCGGGAAGGGCAGGAGGATATACGGAACGGTTGCAGACGCAACCTGCATACTATACACCCGGATTATTCCGCACGCAAAACAGTAATCGGATTTTGCTGGGCGGCTTTCCATGCTGGATAGGTTCCGAAAATCACACCGACCAGACTGGAAATGACCAGCGACACGATGATACTCCAGGCTGAGTATACCATTGGCATTTGCGCATAAACCATGATAATCTGAGAGATCCCGATTCCCATCAGGATGCCGATGATGCCGCCTTGCGACGTCAGAAAGACAGTTTCGATCAAGAATTGCAGCAGAATATCGGATTTTTGAGCTCCAAGGGCGCGGCGTGTCCCGATTTCTTTGCGGCGCTCATAGACACTTGCCAGCATGATGTTCATGATTCCGATACCGCCGACGACAAGAGAGATCCCGGCAATTGAACCCATAACAAGCGTGAAAATATTTTGCGTTGCTTCACGTTGCTTCAGCAGATCCAGAGGAACGATAATATCATAGTCTTTGGTCTTGGAGTGAGTTTTTTCCATATAGGCCCCGATTCGTTTGGCCGTGTCGTCAATATATGTGATGTCACTGACTTTAATAATGAAAATATCGTATTCGATCGGTTGGACGCGTCGTTCGGAGGTATTCATCGTAAAGTCTTTATACAACCCTTGAGAAAGTTGGATCGGGATGAAAATAAAATCTTCGACGTTACCGAGTTCTGGCAATTGTGTTCCGACATCGTTAGATAAAATTCCAACGACTCTGAGCCGCAGTTCTTCTACTTTGACATCTTTACCGACAACATCGTGCGTTCCCAACGGGAATAGACGGCGTTTGACGTTCCTGCCAATCACGCATGCCATTGTCATATTTTCTCCGTCGACGCTGGAAAGCCAGCGACCTGAATCAATCTTTGATCCAGTATCGGCTAAAAATTCCGGAGAGACAGCAACCAGTTTGAGATCGAGCCGTTCCAGCCCTTTATGGATGGTTTTGCGAGCATCACGCCCGGTGGTAATGTGAGAAACGTTTTCCATTTTCTCGATATTCCGGTAATCGTTTTCAACGAGGCCGTATTTTTCATCGGACATTCCGCGGCGCGTAGTGGTTTTCTGGCCGGTGATCGGCGGCTTCTTGGATACGACAAGGATATTGTCAATTCCCATTGCTTCGATTTGTTCCAGTGCCTTGCGCTTTGCTCCCTCTGAAATGGCCAGCATGGCAATGACGCTGCCGACCCCGAAGATAACGCCAAGAGAGGTAAGGATCGAACGCGCTTTGTGCAACAGAAGGTTGTTGAAAGCCAGGCGGAAGAGATCGGTAGGAAGCATCATTTGACACCTCCTGTAACGATGGCGGCGTTGGGAAATTCATCGACAACGCGACCGTCACGCAAGCGAATGGTACGGTCAAATTCCGGAGCCAGGGCCGGATTGTGGGTGACCATAATGATCGTCATGCCCTGATCGTTGACTTCGTGAAAGAGCTTCATAATTTCATCGCTGGTTTTTTCATCGAGGTTTCCGGTTGGCTCGTCTGCAAGCAGAAATGATGGGCGGTTGCTTAATGCTCTGGCAATTGCGACACGCTGGCATTCTCCCCCGGAAAGTTGTGTTGGCCTGTGTTCGAGTCGATGCCCGAGATTGACCCGTTCAGCAAGTTCGCGCGCCCGCTTCCGTCGTTCCCGGAGGCCGACCCGGCCATACATCATCGGGACTTCAATATTTTGTTCTACGGTCAGGTGAGGAAAGAGATTGAAGCTCTGGAAAATAAAACCAATCTTCCGGTTGCGGATCGTTGCAAGTTCAACATCAGTCAGCTTCTGAACCTCAATTTCTTCGAGGAGATATCGTCCAGTCGTCGGGACGTCCAACATTCCCAGAATGTTGAGAAGCGTTGATTTGCCCGACCCTGATGTTCCGACAATGCCGACAAATTCCCCTCGTTTGATAGTAAAATCCAATCCTTTCAATACCGGAACCTGCAGCGAATCGGTAAAGTAAGTCTTGGTCAAATGCTCGAGTCGGACGATCCAGTCGGTTGGCCCCGGAGCTTGTTGCGAAGGTTTCATTCGGGCTATTCCTGTTTTTTCTGATAGGGCTTATAGAGGCAGACAACGTCACCTTCGGCAAGACCTTCCGTAATTTCCACAAAATTGGTATTGGAATTACCGATTTTTACATCGCGCTCTTCAGGTACTGAGCCGTTCATTCGATAGACATACAAACGGTCTTTATCCTCAAAAACTGCTTCAATTGGGACGAACAGAGTATCTTTGATTACGCCGGTGACAATATCCAGTTGGACACTCATCCCATTCACAAATTCTGGATTCTGCTCGGTAAGAACTCCGCGGGATTTATAAATTTTGGGAGAACTGGAATCCCAGAAATTGATTGTCGTCGGCAGAGTTGCAATTTTCTCAATCTTTCCGGTAGCTTTTACTCCCGGCAGAGAATCAGGAGAGATAATGATTTCATTGTTGACGTCGACTTGCGAACGGTATTGTTCCGGCAGGTCGAAGTCAATGACCAGATTGGACATTTCCGGGATTGTCATTAAGACCATTCCTTTGTGGACGTCCATTCCCTGCTGAATTTGCAAATCCGACCAGCGGTTATCCGGATCACCGTAAATTACAATGCCATCTTCCGGCGCTTTCAGGGTCATCAATTCCATGTAGGATTCATACCGTTCCAGATCCCTGCGGATACGGTTGATGTCGTTTTTCAGATTTGCCCGGGATCGGGTATTCTGGTTGATTTTTGAACGGTTGGATACTTTGACTTTTTCCAGGTTCAGTTCTGCTTGATCGAGTGCATTGCGCAAGGTTTTCAATTGGCTGGGGTCGTCGTACCGTTTGAAAACTTTCCGGTTGGTTTCTGCAGTATCAAGAGCATTTTTAGCCGTGTCGACTTTGCTTTGCAAAGACGCGAGTTCTTTGTTGTTTGCTTCCTCCGCATCTTTGTCCTCTGCACCGGACTTCATGATTTCCGTACGGCGGGTGGACAGATTGCTGCGCGCTTCCTCAAGGTCGTTTTCTGCGGTGGAAATTGCCAGTTCTAACGAATCGCGTTTGCTGGACCGTTCAAAGCGTTGATATTTGCGCAACGCGTCTAACGCGGCGGTAACAGCATCTTCCGCACTGCGCAAATCGGCTTCATTCTGGCTGATTAAGAGTCGTTCTTCTTCGACTGCATCATTGTATTCTTTTTCACGCGTATCCAGATCAACTCGGACTTTATCGATATTTTCAACCAGCGAATCGGTTTCAAAGGTTGCCAGGAGGTCACCGGCTTTTACTTTGCTGTTTTCGTCAATGACCCAAAGCAGTTTTGTGCTGTAATTTGCCTGAAGAGAAAGTTTATGTTTTTCCCGTGCATTGAGTGTCCCGTCAAGGATGACTCCCAAAGTAAGATCCTGGCGTACGACAGTATATGTGCGGTCAAGCGCTGTTTTGTCCGCTTCCCCGGAACGGATGGCTTTTGCCCGGTTCCAGAAATACCATGCGGTGGCGCCTCCTCCGACCAGCACCACAAGAAGGATGATTCGGAAGATAAACTTGCGTTTTTTCATGGTCGTTATTCCGTTTCAGTTTGGGGATTCTGGATAAATTCCTCATCAACCTGTTCAATCGTGGGTTGAAGTTTGGGCATAATGGGGGATTCCTGAAGGGCTTTCGCAATATCTTCGCCTTCTTCTACGATTGCTTCAGGATCGTAAAGAATTCCAGCAACCATTTCATCCGGGTTGATGATATGCACTCTCAGAATAAAGACCAGCTGAACGATCTCTTTGGTACGGTTTTTGCTGGTAAAAAGTTCCCCGATATACGGAATATCCGAAAAGAACGGGAGACGTTCCTGGTTCAGGACTTCACGGTTGCTGTACAAGCCTCCCATCATGACAACTTGCCCGCTTTCCATTGTGACCTGTGTTTCAATACTGCGGATTGAAATTACCGGTACCTGATAGACAATTGCATTCCCGGAAGAGTCTGTTCCCTGGGATACTTTTTCATATTGAAGGACGTTGGAAACCTGCGGATTAACCACGAGTGTTACCGAATTACCATCGATCAAAGTTGGTTCTACCCGGAGCGTTACACCGACATTTTTAAAGGTAGTTGCCACCTGTGTTGTGCCACTGGAGGTATTTTGCAGTGTCTGAATCGGCAGATCTTGTCCGGTGGAGATCGTCGCTTCCTGATTGCGTGATAAAGTGATGTTTGGCGCAGCAACAATTTTTGCATCCTGCGCGCTCATCAGCCATTGAAATTGCACCTGAAGGTTTTTGGTTCCATCAACCCATGGATACCAATTCATGGCTGCTCCCTGATTTTGAGCCCCCTTGCCGAGTAGACTCTGATTTGCTCCCATGGAGGAATCCAACGCAACATTCTGACCTAACCCATCCTGCCCGGTTTTTGCCTGGTTGAAGAGGACGGACAGATTGCGCTGCATATCGTCATTGAAAAGCAGTTCGATGACTTTTGCTTCTACAAGAACCTGTGGTCCGGGAATATCAATTGCCGAAGCAGCATCACGTAAATCGTTGATATTTGAGGATAAATCGTTAATTAAAACGATATTCTGTTCTTCATTGTATTCGGCGTATCCGTCAATAATCATTCCTTCGAGAGTTTTTGAAAGCGCCTTTACCGGAGTATAACGTGCCTGGTAAATCAGAGTGGACTTTGCCTTTGCTGTATTCGGATCTTCTTTTCCGGGAATGATTTTGTAGTAAGGTTCTGCCTGTTTAGCATCCTTAATTTTCTGGATATCGCGAGGCGCGAGAAGTTTTTCCAGTTCCTGGTAAACATTTTTGACGTTTTCCAGTCCCTTTTCGGCATCTTCTTCGGTGCGGATGACTTCATCGGTTTCAGAGGTGGTGGCATCCAGTGGAGCAGCGGAAACCCGGGCCATGGTAAAGAGTAAGACGCAGCTGGAAAAACAGGCGCTGCGGACGGCAATTTGCCGTAACCTGACAGTCGATTTTGGCATCATAAAAATTTCTCTCCCGTTATGATAAGACAGTGTTAGTGTGTAATAGCGCCAAAGCGGTTCTAAGTATATATCTGTTGAAGTATATTTTCAACCCTTTTTTCTATCGGGAAAAGTTTTTTTTTAAAGGTTTTCAGAAGGTCGGCTGTCAGAGCGGCTTTTCTGGTGATATAGTATATGGTATTCCGGGTGGGAAAAAATTGAAAACAGACTTGTCTGTTATGCAGATTTTCCTTCCGATAGTCAAGATTCGCCGGGAGGACGGCAAAGGGTGCCAGAAGGGACGGCGTTTTTGCCGTTATGCATAAGGATGGCAAGTTGGAAATGCAGAAAAAGTTGGATGGACTGAATGTTGCCGTAATCGGACTGGGACTTCTTGGGACATCGTTGGCGATGGCGATGAAGAGTCTGCCGGTGCATAGATTGGGATGGACACGACGTGGGGAAGTACGCGAATGGGCATTGACTGAGAAAATTCTGGAAGAGACAGCAGACAATCCGGCGGATATTTTATCACGAGCAGATCTGGTGATTCTGACGCTGCCGATTCCGGTGATTATTGAATTTGTCCGGCAGCATGCCGCGGAATTTAAACCTGGGTCTGTGGTTACTGATATCGGAAGCGTTAAGGAAGTAATCGTCAGCAGCTGTGCTCCCGTATTGAAGAAGTTTGGCGTTTTTTTTGTTGGCAGCCATCCCATGGCAGGGACAGAGAAAAGCGGGCCGGAAGCTGCTTTTCCGACTCTTTATGACAATGCAGAGGTTTTCGTGACATGTGACGAAACTACTGACGCAGAGGCAGTGAAACTGGTGGAGGCTTTCTGGCAGGCGATTGGAACGACGACTGTCCGGATCGCTCCTGTTCCTCATGATCAGTTGGTAGCGCATTCCAGCCATGTATCGCATTTGCTGGCTTTGGCATTAACAATGGCGGTTTTGGATTGTGACGATAAGAAAACGCTGGAAGGCCGTTTTTCCGGTTGTGCAACCGGGTTCCGTGATACATCGCGAATTGCTTCCTCTTCTCCGGCAATGTGGCGTGAAATTATTGAAAATAACCTTCCTGCGGTGCTTGACGCCATGGATTCGTTTGAAGCATATTACAAAAAACTTCGTGCTATGTTGGAAGCGAAGGATTTTGATCAATTCGAAGCCGAGTTCGCTCGCGGAAAAGCGTTGCGCGATAGTTGGATCCGGTATAAAAATGAAAAACATCATTGTAATTGGTAAGTCATTATGAGTCAGGATTATTCCGATTTGATTCGCGTGGAGAAGGCAGATGTCTATCTCGGCGGAAACCACATTATTAAAGATTTTAACTGGTCTGTTCCTGCCGGACAGCACAGTTTTATTCTTGGCGCGAATGGCGCGGGCAAAACGACGCTGGTCAAAATGCTGATGGGATATGCTTGGCCGCTTTTCGGAGCGAAGATCCAGCTTTTCGGGGAGACTTTCGGGAGTGTGGATCTGGTACAGCTGCGTAAACGAATTGCTTGGGTCAGCCCATTTATGCAGCAATGGACGCGGCAGGATTGGACTGGGTTGGAAATGGTAATTTCCGGGCTGGATGGAACACTCGGGCTTTTTCGGAAGTTTACCGTAGAGGAAGAAGAACAGGCGCTTGGAGTGATGCGCCGGTTGCGTTGTGAAAAATTGCGCGACAGGAAACTTTATGTAATGAGTTCCGGGGAACAGGTGAAGATTTTGATCGCGCGTGCTTTGATGTGCAAGCCTGAATTGATGATTCTCGATGAAGCCAGTGTTTATCTGGATATTACCAGTCGCGAATTCCTGCTGGAAACAATTATGCGCCTGGCATGTGAAGACAACGGTATGACTATTCTTTTCATTACCCAGCGAATTGAAGATATTGTTCCGGTATTCCGCCATGGTATTATTCTGGCGAATGGACAAAAAGTTGTGGAGGGCACGATCGACGAAGTGCTGACAGAAGAGAATTTGGAAAAGGCGTTTCAGCTGAAAATCAAGCTGATAAAAAATTCCGCCGGTCGTTACTGGCCGGTGATAGAATAAGAACAGTTGTTATATTATTCAACCCTTCGACAATTGCACAGAGGATGACACAACAATGGCTGAAAAACCAAAAGACGAACTTTCTGAAGCACAAATCAAGTTGTTGTTGGAGCGGGTCGCTGAGGCCGAAAATTCTCTGCCTGACGACGATGCCGGCGTGCGGACCGGTTTCCGATGGGCGCTCGGCTGTGGTGCGTTCGCTCTGTTACCAGCAGTAATTTTGTTGATTCTGGTACCGGCAAAATGGCTGATGATCCTTTGTGGTATTCCTATTTGCGCCGGATTGGGATTTCTTCTGGGTATCATTGTTACTGCCCGTGGAATGATGGGGCGGTAAACAATGCCCCGCCTTTGTTTTGCAGCCGGGACGCTGGTGCTGGAAGGATTTGAAGAAGAGTCTTTGCCGTTGGCCTTAAAACTCCTGACAACGGTTGATGACCGTATCGGCAGCCGGCGTGCCCGGGCAGTGGATTATGCCCCGATTGTTCTATCATTGCGGGCCGCAAAAATGGAATTTACCGATGACGCGGCCCATTTTTCCCCATTGCCCGGTCTGCAACTGCACAGTACTTTCTCTCCCCGTCCTCACCAAAAGGCGGCTTTTGCTGCCTGGCGGGCGGGACATTACCGGGGAATTGCAGCTTTGCCGACGGGATCTGGCAAAACCTTTCTTGCGGCAATGGCAATTGTACATTTGCGGCGGCCGACTTTGGTGCTTGCTCCTACTATAGATCTGGTGCAGCAGTGGGTAACTGCATTGGAGGGCTTTTTTCAGATGGAAATCGGAATGCTGGGGGGAGGTGAACACAAACTGTTGCCCATTACTGTCAGTACGTATGATTCTGCCGTTTTGCAAATGGAATTTATCGGCGGGGATTATGCGTTTCTTATTTTTGACGAATGCCATCATTTGAGTGGACAGGCATATCAGACTGCGGCGGCGATGTCGATCGCACCATATCGATTGGGGTTGACAGCTACGCCAGAATGTACCGATGAGTGTCGGGCTATTCTCAACGATCTGGCAGGACCGGTGGTTTGCCAAGTTCATATTGACCAGTTGGAAGGAGAGGTACTTTCCCCATATCGGGTTGAGACGTTGGAGTTGCAGCTGGAACCTGATGAGAGAGCGCGATATGAAGAAGCCCGCCGGATTTATACGGATTTTTTGAAACGGCACGGGGTGACATTTCAAGCTCCGAATGATTGGCGGCGTTTTTTGTTGTTGATTGCCCGAGAACCGGATGGCCGTGCCGTTTTTCAAGCTTTTATGGAGCAGCGGCGGATTTCCCGAAGTGGTGAAGCTAAGATGCAGGCAGTTTGGGCATTACTAAAAAAACACTGTGGCGAACGCATGATTATTTTTACTGCTGATAACACTGCAGCGTATGAAATTGGGCGGCGCTTTATTTTGCCGGTACTGACCCATCACACTAAACTGAGTGAGCGCAAAAAGATGCTTGAAAATTTTCGAGCCGGAATCTGGCCTGTGCTGGTGACTAGTAAGGTCCTGAATGAAGGTGTTGATGTTCCTCAGGTGAATGTCGGAGTGATTGTTTCGGGATCCGGCAGTATTCGAGAGCATGTTCAGCGCCTGGGGCGCATCCTGCGCGCGGCCCCAGGCAAGGAAGAGGCGGTGATGTATGAGCTGTTGAACAGCAATACTGCAGAAGTGCATGTCAGTCGCCGCCGTCGCGAACATCGTGCCTATCAGCGATGAATTTTTCTCAAAAACTCGCGCCGCTTCGTGAAAGAATCTTTTATTATTCAGAGCGAAGCTTAGAGAGAAACATCAGCTGTAGAACACGGCTCACTTTTTGCTGCATAATAGGTCTTGTATTCCTCGTAAGCTCGATTGTATCGTTTGCTGTTCGACTGACTGAAGCTTTTTGCAGCATAAGAGCGATATCGTTTCATCCTGGCCTTGGTGACATCAATCAAATCCAGTGCTGAGTGGATAATTTTGAGCTCGCAGGAATTGAAAGTATCTTGCGTAAGGGCGAGGTGCTCAGATGCGGTATCCTGCAATAGCCGATAAAGAGAACTTTCTTCTTCACGGACAACTTCTTCAAAAGTAATCAAGTGTTTTGCTGCTTCGGTCAGGTTACGCAGCATCATCTGCAATTCCCGGTACCGGGTTTCCCGTTTGGATAAATCCTGGCTACTGAGCGTCAGGATGACAGCATTGGTATCATTCAGGGAAAGTTCCAGCATTTCGATGATTCGCTCATAACACTTACGACGGCTGGTATCATCGCGGGCAAAGAGATCGGATCCGAGTAATTTGACGGCTTCATCAAAAGCCGCATCACGCCTCCCCCAGAGTGGAGCGAGGTTCATTTTCACCAGAAAATCGGCCTGCGCTGCCGATTTTGTACTGGAATTACCGCGGGAAAAAGCCTGTTTTACCTTATCAAAAACGCCGAAGCGGAATAGCGCATTCATGGTTCACCCCCATGGAAAACCGGTTTATGACAGTGCATTAAAAAAATTTACGAGGCACACTGTTCTGAGGTATACAATAACCGTTACATTGACGTCTGCAAATCTTTTTTGGGAAACTTTTCTGCCTTTTTTTCACGAATTGCAAATCCTTTTTTTCGTGGTATATTTCCGAAATTGTAAATGGAAGGAATCTTACTGATGGCGCAAAAAGTCAAATTTCTCCCGATGACCCGTGCAGAAATGGATAAACTCGGCTGGGATGAATTGGATATCTTGCTGATTACCGGAGATTGTTACGTGGATCATCCGTCCTATGGTGTTTCAATCATCGGCAGACTTTTGTTGAGCAAAGGATACAAGGTTGGTATTGTTGCCCAACCCGATTGGAAGGATGTAGAAAGTCTTCGAGTTATGGGGAGGCCGCGAATTGGTATAGGCGTGACTTCCGGCAATATGGATTCCATGGTTGATCTGTATACAGTTGGTCGTCGTTTGCGTAAAGAAGATGCTTACAGTGAAAATGGCGAACCGGGAAAGCGCCCGCCACATGCACTGGTAGTCTATGCACAATTGGCCCGCCAAGCTTTTCCCGGAACGAAAATTATTCTCGGCGGATTGGAAGCCAGTATGCGTCGTGTTGTTCATTACGACTACTGGCAGGATAAGTTGCGACCGGGAATTATCGTTGATGCTAAAGCTGATTTGTTATGTTACGGTATGGGAGAGCGTCCGATGCCTGAGATTTTTGGCCGGATTTCTCGTGGCGAAAGCCTTGAAGGGATTCGCGGTACCGCCCGGCTGCTCGGGAAAAAAGCTGCGGAAGCTTTTGAGCCAGGTGAAGACTATCTTGAACTTCCTTCCTATGAGGAGCATTTGGTCAATCGCGACGCGTTGATGACGGCGACAAAGATGGTTGAGCAGGAGATGCGTCCTTTTGGAGGACACGGTCTATTCCAGCGTCATGGTGACAGGATGGTGGTGTTGGAACCGCCGCCGGAACCTTTGACTCGCGAGGAGCTGGATGCTGTCCATGAATTGGATTATGCTGGCGTGCCTCATCCGAGATACAAGGGAAGAATTCCGGCATTTGAAACGATCAAACATTCGATTCCTGCCGTACGTGGCTGCCCGGGCGGGTGTACGTTTTGTGGGTTGGTTTCCCATCAAGGGCGCCAGGTGATGAGCCGCAGCTGCGAGTCGATCAAACGCGATGTCGAGCGGTTGCGGAAACAACCGTTTTTCCGGGGTACAATCAGTGACATTGGCGGTGCTGCCGGAAATATTTTTGGCGCGATCGTGAAAGATACAAAGATCTGCGGAAAATGTAAGCGAGGGAGTTGTCTGGTTCCTTCCATCTGTGGAAATTTTCAATGCGATGGCAAGGAATTAACACAGTTGCTACAGGAAGTCAGTGCGATGCCAGGAGTGAAACACCTGTATATTAATTCGGGGATTCGTCTTGATTTGGCATTGCGGCAGCCGGAATTGATTCGCGAAATTATCCATAATCATGTTTCCGGGCATATGAAAGTTGCTCCCGAACATCTGCATCCCGAGGTTTTGCGGCTGATGCGCAAGAGTTCTGCGGAAGAATTTTATGAATTCATGCACCTGTTTGAAAAAGAAAGTCGTGCCTGCGGCAAAGAACAATACCTGATTCCTTTGTTTATTTCCAACTTTCCCGGCAGCGGGGCAGAAGAAATGAAAGTTGTTGATGATTTTCTCAACCAGCAGAACTGGAGCCCGCAGCAGGTGCAGGATTATATCCCGCTGCCGATGACGATTGGCTGTGCAATGTACTATACTGGCAAGGATCCGGATGGAAATCCGATTACAGTCAATCGGGGGCTGGCAGAACGTCGTCCGCAAATTGAAGTGTTAAAAAAGAAACGCCTCGGCAATGGCAGTTCCATTCCTTATTATAAACGGTTCAAGCATTCTGAGAGAACAGGAAGCAGTGCTTTCAGCGATCAAGGGAGAAAAAAACGCGGGAAACGCAGTTAAGGTTCAGGCTTGTCACAGAAGTGACTGTTGTTTAATACCGGCGCGGCCAGAAACGGGAACGCGTCAAGCTTTAAGGAGAAGTTACCATGAGTATGCAGATTCTTCACGACAACGACGCCGATTTGTCGGTGTTGAAGGGTAAAACTGTTGCCATTATTGGTTATGGCAGTCAAGGACAAGCACAGGCACTCTGTCTTCGTGACTCGGGAGTGAATGTGATTGTCGGTGTTCGGAAAGGTCCGAGCTTTGATCGTGCGGCGCAGGACGGGTTTGAAGTTTTAAGTGTTGGTGAGGCTGCTGGAAAGGCTGATATTATTCATATGCTTCTGCCGGATGAAAATCACGGACCGGTATATAAGGCGGAAATTGAAGCAAATCTTGCTGCGGGAAAAACTTTGTCTTGTTCCCATGGGTTTAACTTTGTTTTTGGTGAAATTGTTCCCCCGAAAGAAGTCAATGTGATCATGGTTGCGCCGAAAGGTCCTGGTACGGAAGTTCGTAAGCGCTTTGTTGAAGGATTTGGGGTCCCCGGCCTGGTCGCTGTAAAGCAGGATGCCACTGGGAATGCCCAGGCGCTTGCTCTGGCAATGGCGAAGGCTGAAGGTTTGACTCGTGCCGGAGTGTTGATTTGCACAATGGAACAGGAGACCTATGAAGACCTTTTCGGCGAACAGAATGTTCTTTGTGGCGGTGTTGTAGATTTGATGAAATATGGCTTTGAAACTTTGATTGAAGCCGGTTATCCGGCAGAAATGGCCTATTTTGAATGTATTCATGAAATGAAGCTGATCGTTGATTTGATCTACGAAGGTGGCATTCAGAAGATGAATTCGGTCATTTCCAATACTGCTGAATGGGGCGAATACGATAATGGCCCGTTCATTCTGCCGATCGAAGTCAAGGAGCGGATGAAAGAATCTCTGCGTCGCATTGAAAGCGGTGAGTTTGCCAGAAAATGGATTGCTGAAGCCCGTAACGGTGCTCCGGTCCTGAAAGCCAAACGCGCAGCTCTTGCTGAACACCCGGCTGAAATTGTTGGGAAGCAGATCCGTAGCCTTTTTGAAAAGAAATAATTCCAAAGTATATGGAGCCTTCGATTTTGAAGGCTCCTTTATTTTTTAGTAAGCCAGAAAGAGAGAGTATTGATGACGGAAATATTTATGAAAACATTGCTGGCCACAGGTTGTGCCTGTGGCTTGACTGTCCTGAATGCAATCGATGTATATCCGAAGATTTTTCCTGCTGATACGACAGCAAAAATTCAGGTGGAAGGTTTGAACCCCGAATGGCTGAATAATTCTGGATTGAGCATCGGTTATGTTCGCGATGATGGAACTTATCTTAATGGGGCACAGGCGGAATGGAATGGTTGGGATCCGGTTTCAACTTTCGAAGTTGAGGATCAGATTTTAACATTGACTTATCCACTCAATGGGGAACATGAACATACTTTCCGGGTAACGGTCAAGGATGCAGACGGAAAAGAATCTGACCCGGTATTTATCAGTGTTTATTCGCTGGAGGAAGATCTTTTTCAGCTTAGACCTTACAAAGGTGACTTCCACATGCACAGTACCGCTTCGGACGGCAATCTTGCTCCGGAACGTGTAGTTCCTCGCGGGCGGGCCAAGGGGCTTGACTTTATGGCGCTGACAGACCATCATCTGTATGCACCGTCACTTCAGGTGATTGAGCGTTTTGCTGATGTCCCGATGGAAATGAAACTGATGCCAGGCGAAGAAGTACACCCGGACAAAACACCACCGCATATTATCAATTTTGGCGGTAGTTTCAGCGTAAATGACTACATGAAAAACAATGTCGATGATACCTTGAAACGGATTCATGCCAAGCTGGAAGAGTTGTCGGAAGAGAAAGAGTTGGACGATACGTTGCGGTATCAGGTAGCGTCAGCAGAGACAGCTTTTGATCTGATTCGGGAAGGTGGCGGCATTGCGATGTATTGCCACCCCTATTGGCGCCCGAATCGCCGCAATCAGACTGATTATCGTGTTGTGGATGCAATTATAGATCGAGCGAAATTTGATGTACTGGAAGTGATTGGCGGTTATGACCTGAACGGATTGGAAGAAAATGCGCTTGCTGTTGCCAAATATCAGGAGTGCCGAGCCAAGGGGCAGGTGCTTCCGGTAGCGGGAGTCAGCGATGCACATACTTACGAACCGGGTACATACTTCTGGTGGTACTATACGATTGTTTTTGCAAAGTCTGCGGAATTGGAAGATCTTGCAGAAGCATTTCGAGCCAACCGTTCGTTGGCAGTTGAAGACGTGGAACAACGTTTTCCCCGTTACTATGGAGATTTTCGTCTGATCAAGTTCCAATATTTTTTAAATCGGGAATTTTATCCAATACATGATGCACTTTGCGCGGAACAAGCAGTGTTGCTGGATCGAGTTTTGGACGGTGATGATGCCGCATTAGAAGAACTGGCGAAGCAACAGACAGCGGTAGAAGATCTCTTTAAAAAGTATTATCAGCAGTAAACCAGATTGTTTTATTGCAGAAAATAAAAATACCAGTATAGTAATGTTCATTCTTACGGGGCATTAGCTCAGTTGGCTAGAGCACCACACTGGCAGTGTGGGGGTCAGCGGTTCAAATCCGCTATGCTCCACCATTCTTCGCTTATTTTGACATCAACGAGTATTTCGTTGGTGTCTTTTTTTTGTCCCAATATCACGTTCACTGTTTCTTTCTTTTGCTTTCCCCTCCCAACAACAGACTCGTCGAAAAGATGGGAATGATCGCTATAAAATTTTTTATTTATTTTTGAAAGTCATTTGTATTTTACGATAATGTCATTTATTGTAAATTACAAAGACATGATGTAGTTTTTTGAGTGCGATATCATGATCTTCAATAAAAAATGGATAAAGAGCAAGGAAACAAAATGACTCACTCACTCATACACTCACTGGGCTAGTTCTGTTAGGTATTGCGTGGGGAACCTCAATGGAAGCAATTGCTGATGAAAAAACACCTCTCCCGGAAGAACGATATCCGGTTTTAGCATGGAGTTATGCTTGGGATAGTCCCCCAACAACGGTAGTCTGTCTTGAGAGTTCCAAATCAGCTGGGGGCAGAGTTGAAATTGAGCTCAATAATTATACACATATTGATAATATTAATCTCCGGGATCATTTTTCAGAATATATCACAAATAATTACCTGATAATTCCATGGGGATTTACTGTCCCGGGATTGGATGGCTGGCCTCATGTTATTAAAAGTGATGGCGTGTATACAAGTTATTGGCATTTTGTATGTTATAGTTTTCCTGATGCATCGGATCCTACTGGTTTCGGGTGGGATGATTTCAGTGGAGAAATCAGAAATTGGAAAGATTGCACAGGACACTGGTTTGATTGATGAATAAAATCGTAAAATACGGCTTGTTCGGCGGCTTGGTGTTCCTAGCCGCCGGACTTGTAATGATTTCTTGGTGGACTTTTCGTTCGGTCCCGATGAAATCCGGCGTGCAACAGGGCGATATGCTTGGCGAGCCTGCGCTGTTTTTGGTTGTACGCGGGGATCACGGGGGTTACTGTTCTCCAGAAGTCCGTAAAATTCCTTTGAAAGAATTGCGTCAGGTGACCTCTACGCTGGCACCCAGCCATTATAAAAGTTGGGGACTGCAAACCCCGAATATGGCTCTCAAGGTGACGACGGGTCGGTTGGAATTTATTGGTGATGAGGAGTTTTATGGCGATTTTAAGGTAACTCGGATTTGTGATGTCGTCGATGTTCCGGCGGTGCATTATCGCGGCGAACCCTGGATGATGATTGCTTACAGCGAAATTACGCAGGTCTTTATCTCACGTTTTCAGGAAACAGGAGATTTAAAATGAAATACTTGCTTTTTTGTTGGGCAGTCATAGCGCTGATGGCGTCTGCAATGGCAGTGGACACTGACGAGCCGGATGCCAAGGCAATTCTCGCCCGCGCTCTTCGTGAGACTCCCAAAAGCGCCTGTTATCAGACGGTCGTGGAGTTTCCCGATCAATTCTGCCGGACTTATACTCAAGGAATTTATACCCGTTATGTCGATCCGGACGGAAACCGTTTCCTGCGTCTCGAATTGTACGAGGGGAAGAAGCTGGTGGAGATTCATGTCGGTACGCCGGATGGCTTTTTCGGGTGGACCCCGGATGGCTCCATAGCATTGCGTTTCATCGTTGCGACCAAGCTCCTTTTGTTGGAAAATATGAGTAATCCTTTCTATTCCATTGGAATGGAGAATAGCGAATACAAGATCGCGGACAGTGCCTATTGCGGCATTCCCTGCTACAAAATTACCGTTTCGTTGATGCCTTGGCGCTATGATTTGCGCACACTGGCTCACTATACCGGCACAATTCAAAAAAGGGGCGCCCGGCCTAAAAAAGAATTTTT
>CALGPR010000107.1 GCA_937960425.1 uncultured Lentisphaeria bacterium | reverse complement strand
AGATCAATGCGGAAGCGGTGAAATGTCGTTTCTGCGGCGAAATGCTGAATAACAGCCCGGAAATATCTCGTCCGGCAACCATTCCCTGGCAAGCCGAGTCCCGGCGAACCGGCCGTTTCCCCCTTGCGGGACTGTTGAGCATTTTGCTTCCAGGGGCCTCATGGTGTGTATGCGCGGTGACCCCGGAAGAAAGCACGGCCGCGGGCATTACGTTGGGCGTTCACTGGCTGAGTGCGGCATTCAGTTGCTCCATTGGAATATACTATCTGGTAACCGGAAAGAAAAACGGCAGAACACTGGTGACGGCCGGACTTGCAATTGTTGCTTTTCTTTTGTCCTATCTCGCTGTTTCTGCATTGATATGCGGAGAATAAGGATCACATTTTAACTCAAGGAAAGATCAAACATGGAAGAACAGATTCAGAAATCAACCGAGAAGCAACTCCGCTCAACAACCGTTTATGAAAAATCATTGGCAATTCTCATTATCGGCTTGGGCTGCGTTTTTCTTCTTGCCGCATTGGCGGCACTGGTAGGAGCCTGGTTTGGAAAATTGCCATTCAGTAGAGGCGTATACGGCTTGTTTTTGGGAGGTGGTACTCTTGGTCTGGGCGGTTATGCATGGAAAAATCCGGCCTATTGGGATCGTCCTTTCGGAAGAATCATAAAAGTAGCCATTCCGTTGTTGCTGATTTTGTTCTTCGTAATTTTGCCGTTGATGCGCTTGCTGAACGGCAATATTTAAAATAATTAATCTATAAAGGGAAACGTAAAATGATGGGAAAGTCAATTTTCTGGGGAGTAGTTGGAGGAGTGGTGATGGGATTGCTGACTGGCTGGCTTGTGACTGGCTGGCCTCAACTGGTCATCGGGGCAATTGCCGGAATACTGATGTTTTTCTCCGCGAAAAAGAACAATGGCAATCCGCCGAGATGGTTTTGCCGTACATCAGGAAATAAAAAAGAAAATAATACAGCAGAAAAAGAGAAGTGAATCAAACCATGGAAAAACAAACAAAGAAATGTCCTTATTGCGCAGAGGGAATCAGTGCGGAAGCGATTAAATGTCGTTTTTGCGGCGAAATGCTTATTC
>CALGPR010000106.1 GCA_937960425.1 uncultured Lentisphaeria bacterium | reverse complement strand
CAATAATCCCTGCTGTTTGAAAATTACGTCCCGCCAACGCTGCCAGAATCGCCAGAGCAACCAGTTCGTTCATGTACACTTTACCGCGAATCAAATCTTTGATCGCAGTATAAATAATCGGAAATGCCAGGATAAATGCGCCGATAATCGCGCTCAGTTCCGGGGAAAAAACCTGATTGGACGGCAGGATCCACTGAAGCAGGAACGAATTCGCGATCAGAACGCCGCCGATCAGAGCAAAGCTTAATTTGCCCATCGAACGGTCGTGTCCGCAACCTTCGCAGAGAATGTCTTCTTTGCGTTGAGCGGTAACGGCGGGAGGTTCCATTGTCTGTTCCGGTATAACAGCTTCGCTCATGACTTATTATCTCCCATCCGCCGAATTGGCGGTATTGTTGGTTTTCTTGTCTAATTCCTGATTAACCTTTACGCGCAGTTCCTGATGGTTGGCGTTATCGTCAAAAATATACTTTTCGTTGATTTTATCGAAGACAGTGGTCAGAGTATCTGTGTAAAAGGCCGTCAGGAAGGTTTCCGGATGTTTCCGATATTCTTCCTGAAAACTCAGGAATGCCTCACTTTCCGCTTTCAGTTCGGCAAGCATTGCGGAAACTTCCGTCTGTGCGGTTTTGATAATCATATCGCAGTCGGATTCCGTCCGATTCAGCAGGTCAACCCGTTCTGCTTCGGCCTGATTGATCATGCTGGCACGATTGCTGCCGGCATTGGTCGCTGCCTGGAAAGCTTCAATCGTTTTCCGTGGTGGCTCAACCGTAACCAGAGTCAATGTTTCCAGTTCAACTCCAATTGCTGCTTTTTCGAGCAACTCTTCAAAATTGCGTTGAACCTGTTCCCGGTATACGTCACGTTTGCCCAGAAGATCGTCAATCGTCATTGTTGCTGTAACTTCGAGAACTGCATTGCTCAGCAACGCACGAAGCAACGTCTGCGGGCCCCGGGTTGAGGTCTTGCCGTTCAGAGTAAACACTTCATCCGGATCTGTCGGAGAAGCAGGAGTCATGACGCTGCGATAGTAGAGCTCTGGATCAACAATCGAATAAGTCAGTTTCCATGAAGAATGAACAATGTTGGCATCCGCAGTAATTAAGTAGTTATCCACGCCCGGCTCCATCGGCGGAATATAAAGTTTGTTGGTCGGATCCAAGCCTCCCAGCTTTGTTGTCAGATAGTTGACATCAACAGACTGGGGAGCAGTCGGAACTGTAATGAATTTACTTACCGGATAGGGCATAAACCAGTACCAGCCGGAACGGTAAGTGTTCTCATAAGCGCCAAAACGAAGTACGATAACCGCTTCCTGCGCTTTGACAGCAAAGTAGCCTTCAAAAGAGAAGAACCATACGAGCATACCGACGATCAATACCACCAGTGCAAAAAAGGCAAACTGGAGGCCTTTGACCATAGACTGATACCCGGCAGAAAGTACACCACCGGCATCGTCGGTATCGGGCTTTTGTTCAGGATTGATGTTCATGAATAGTCTTCCTTTCAAAGTCCCTTATTGTGCAGTTTCCTGGGCCGGTGCCGGCTGTGCGGTGGCATTTTCCGGCAACGCTGGAGCAACAAAGTTTCCGCGCATGATGTCAAACGGCACGGCGTCGGTAGAGAGGAAGAGCGTCGTCTTGGTATTCATGATTCGCTGCAGTGAGGTCAATTTCCGCAGGAAAGCTGCTAATTCTGGATTTTGGGCAAAAACACTGTAATAAGCAGCGGCCTGGGCGTCTCCCTGCGCCCGGATAGCAATAGCTTGATTCTGCGCTTCGGTAATACGGCGTTGGCTTTCTGCATTTGCTGCGGTACGGATCTTCGTCGCTTCGCTTTCACCTTCAGTGATATACCCTTTGGCAATAACTTCACGTTCCGTATTCATGCGATTGAAGACTTCCTCACTCGCCGTTGTAGGCAGATTCAGCGTATTGATCCCTACATAAAGAATCGAAATCCCATAAGGTTCAGCCTTGGTACTCAATTCATTACGGATATCATCCTGCAACTGGCGGATCTTCACTTTAGAGGGATCGGTATTGATCAGCTCACTAAATTGGTAGCGTCCGAAAGTGGCATTCTTTGCTCCACGCATCCAGACATTGAGGTCACGCTCTGCATTTTCTACTGTCACCAGCTTCTTATAAAAGGTGTTGACATCACTGATTTTATAGATGCAAAAGATTCCGACAAGAACCATCTTGGTATCTGCAGTCATTGTTTCTTCGATTTTTCCCTGGCTGCCTTCAAAACAGCTTGCACGGTTATCGAAACGGAAAACATCCTGGATTGGATACGGCCAGCGGAAATGCAGGCCGGGTTTCGGCGGTTCGGGGTTAATTTCGCCCAGTGTTGTCACCACAGCGCTTTCTGTTTCCGCAAGCTGATAGGTGAAGACTACCAGAAGCATAATGGCAGCAACAACCACTCCCAGCAACACGGTCGGCCAGTGTTTGAAAAGTTTCCCTTGAGACATCGTTGAATCTCCTAAATATGTTATATTTCTTTACTTTGTTTCCTGATTTGCGCGACTCAGCTGGTCAATTGCCTGGTCTGTCATCTGCATCTTCTGATCGACTTCATGATTGACTTCAAATACCTGATCTTTAAACTTTTCACTAATGATAAACTTGCGGATATCCGTACTGTTGTTCTCCATCACTTTCAGGTAATTGCGAAGCATGTAAAGTTCCGGTTGTTCCTGAGCAACCTTCACCTGTTGTTCAAACTGAAGACTTTCTGCTTTTGCCAGGATAACTTTGCTCTGGGCATTACTTTGGGCACTGCTGATAATTTCTTCACATCTTGCCTCGGTCATTTTCTGAGTCTGGTTGCGGTAGACTTCTTGTTCAAGAATTTTGCGTTCTTTGATTTCCAAAGCCTTAATAACGTTTTCAAACGCTGGAGCGACCTTTTCAATCGGCGGATGAATATCCAGCAAAGTAACTTCTACCACCTCAATGCCCAGTTCCATCGTATCGGCCAACTCTTGAATGCGATCCTTCATGATATGTTCCGCCGCGTGCCGGCCGGTACTCATTACCTGCATATAGTCAGTGCTGGCGAAAAATTCTGTTGCAACCATCTGGCCGATTTCGGTCAGGATTTTATCGGAATCACGGTTGTCATAGAGATATTGGAAGACGCCATCCGGACGGATATGATATTGAATCGGCATCATCATGCTCAGAAACGACACATTGAGAGCTTCTCCAATTTTTGCGTTCTGGCTATCTTTGCTGATCGTCTGGCTGTTATCCGGCGCAGCGACCATGTAAAAATTTTCCTGATGAACATGCTGCTTCGTCCACAGAATAACACTGTCATCAAAAGCATGTTCCATCGGTTCATCGACCTTCATCGACTGTTCCTGGGGCGCATTAAGGACTTCCCGTTCGTTGCTGCCGACTATCACCTGATGGATTTCATCGCAACTGATGCGGTTAATTCGACCAAAAGGCTTTGGTAAAGTCAGATATACCCCGGGTTGTAAAATTTCCCGATTGGTTACTCTGCCGAACGTTTCGCGAACGCCCACTTCATTCGGGCCAACTTCTACAATTGCTGTAAAGAGCCAAAGTAAAACAGCCCAGAAAACCAGCAATGGAAAAAGCGAACGTTCAACAAAACTGTAAATCCACGTTCCGGAAACCTTGAACCCGAACTGGTAATCCAGCGCATCGGCAAAATTGCGCAGAACACCGCCCGGTTCCGTAAAAAGCGCCAGAATACTGCTTTCAAAAATCGGTTTTGTTTCCGCTACTGTACGCGGCCGGTAAAATTCCATGATAAAGTTGAGAATCAGTTCAATCCCCAACAACGCATAAATGACGAAAAGCGTATGGCTGGCAATATAATCAAAATTGGCAATTAAAGGGGGAGTCATTTTTGCCATCAGATCAACAATAACCGCCAACCCCATGACGATAAAGGCGCACAGAAGCCAAGCCCCGACCGGGCGCAGCCAGCGGCAATTCTTCGCCCGTCCCTGCCCGGCAAAAAAAGCTCCCGCTATCCCGCTGAAAAGCATCAGCGCCGCCGCCACAAAAAGTGCTGTATTGATATCCTTTGCCGGCGGTATTTCGTTGTTAAACGCCTTCCAACCTAAATAGAATTGAAAAAGAAAAAATGCACAGACAATGACGGCAAGAACCGACACCGCATACGGCGCATATTTTTTGTAATTTGCAAACGAACGACCTGCTGTAAAACGCACATCTTCTTCTACATTGAACGCATGTTGCGCTTCTTTGCGTTTGGCCAGAAGGGCTTTTTCCTCTTCCTCAACCGCAGCACTTTTAGCGAGCAGGCCGTAAATAAAGCTGCCGATCGAGAACAACAGCGCGAGGGAATAGGGCAAAACTCCCATCGCAAAGGTAAATGAGCCCGCAAAATCAGCTTTGATTATGCCGAGAATCAGTGTGATAACCAGCATCACCGCACTGAAAATTCCACCGACCAGGGAAAGTTTGGTCAGCAGACCGGCATGATCAATGGCTTCTCTGAATTTTAAGTCATTGTCCATATCAATACCAGATCCCTTTGGTTTCGCCGACGAGTCGGCACTATTCTATTGAAATGATTAAATTATATCACCATTTTCGACAAAGGCAAATTGAAAAAAAGAACCTTTTTCATCTGTCTTCCAGGAAAACCCCTTTATAGTATTCTTCCTCAAGAATTTCGCCCATTTTTCGCCAGTCGAATTTTTCTCGCACCATTGCCTGCCCGCGTTTCCCGATAATATTTGCTTTCTCCGGATTATCAAGCAGTTCCAATGCCGGCACAACGACTTCTTCAACACTTTCCGGAGTAACGCAGTATCCGGTTTCTCCATTGAAAAGTACTTCCGGCGTACCGTCAAGGTGGTACCCGATCGCAGGAACCCCGCAGGCAAGACTCTGCACCACTGAGCGAGGAAGTCCCTCTCGCAATGAAAGATGCCACAATTGATCCATTTCCACAATACAGTGTGGAACTTCTGATGGCGCGACCAGTCCGGTAAAATGAAAACGATCCGTCAGGCCGGCAGCGGCAATTTTTTGATCCATTTCTCCGCGCATAAT
>CALGPR010000105.1 GCA_937960425.1 uncultured Lentisphaeria bacterium | reverse complement strand
ATTGGAAATTTCAATTAATTTCGTCGGTGATGCAGTAACTGCTTCCATCCCGACAACGGCTCCAGCCGCATTTTCTGTAACTTCCTGCTTCATACCGGTTTCAGTTAAGATCTGATTCATCAGCTTTTGCAGATCAATCCCGTTATTGACATCATATCCGCCTGCCTGGGCCTGCTTTTTGTAATCAATATAGGCGCCAATTTCGTCGATCAAGGTCGGAGTTATCTTTAAACTGTAGTTAAATTCTTTCCCTTTGGACGTGAAAGAAAAAGCTTCCATGACTTTTGCTGCAAGTTCTGAGTCATCGGAGAAAAACGCTCCGGTCAGAATCCCGACAACCGCAATGAAATCCCTTGCCGCCTTTTGCGCATCTCTGATCTCGTAACAGTAGGCTTGGCCGCTGAAGGTCAAGGTGTCTTGATTTTCCCCTTCTGTGAAAGCTTTTACATAAAGGAATTCGACCGATTTATTAAACGGAGTGGCAAGTGTGCTGTCTTCTTTCATTTCTCGGGCGGATGGCGTCTTGGCAACGGACCAGAACAGATTTCCCCGTAGATCTTTGCGGGCAAAGTTTACCAGTTCACGGTTACGAGGCAGGATTTTGCCGAGGCCGGAAAGAACTGTGCGCATATTGCTGTCAGCAGGAAGCAGCAAAATCGCTGTGTCTGTAAGATAAACGACACTGAACAGGTCGGTTTTTACGACTTTTCCATACTGTTCGCTATCGGCTACCTGGACATTCAGCGCAGGACGGTTCAACATTTCCGGAAATTTTGTCAGAAATGTTGCCAGTTTTTCTGCTGGGACAGCCGTCGTGGCAAGCATACCAATTTCAGCATTATTGCTGGAACAGATGATCACTTCCTGAAAAAGGTCGGGTAATGCAAATCCGGATTCTGTCGCCGCTATTTCCGCTTTATTGAAAAAAGTTTCAATGTCAAGGTTTGTGGCTCGGGCTTCCCGGATAATCCCTCCCTCCAGGAAATTTTCTACATTAAGGTAACACATCTGCCGCGTCTGTTGCGGAACAAATTTCAGCAGCTCATCCTGATCTGCGATAACGCTGCCGCATACAACCATTGCAAAAAGGACAATGGATGAAATCAACTTTCTCATATTATCGTCTCCGTTTTATTGGGTGGGTTTCTAACAACTTTGTGAACTATAGTGCCAAAAAACAATCCGTTCCAGTCATTATACACAAAAAAATGAATTTTTTTGCATAAAACAATTGAAACGGATTTGCAGACAGGCGGATATACGGTACTTATTCTGCCTGTTTATCCTCATGATTGGCAGCCGCTTCCAATTTTTCCTTCTCCTTGCGGGAAAGAACAACCTGAAGATGAAGTTCACGCAACTGTTTGGGGGTGACTTCTGCCGGTGCATTCATCATCAAATCCTGCGCTTGCTGATTGAACGGGAAGGCAATGATTTCGCGAATATTCGGCTCATCCGCTAAAAGCATGACGGTACGGTCAACGCCGGGAGCAATTCCGCCGTGCGGAGGCGCACCCAGTTTGAAAGCATTGATCATGCCACCGAATTTTTCATCAACAGTTTCCGGACCGTACCCGGCAATTTCAAAGGCCTTGTACATGATTTCCGGACGGTGGTTACGAATCGCTCCGCTGGACAATTCTATGCCATTACAGACAATATCGTACTGATAAGCATTTACCTCCAATGGATCTTTGGTCGTCAATGCTTCCATTCCGCCTTGCGGCATGGAGAAAGGATTATGACTGAAAATAATCTGGTTGGTCTCTTCATCAAGTTCAAACATCGGGAAATCGACAATCCAGCAGAACTTGAAGACATTCGGGTCGATCAGATTCAGCTGGCGGCCAAGTTCTGGAATGACGGCTCCGCCGATTTTCTGAACCACTTTTTCCTTGTCAGCCAGGAAGAACAGGGCATCTCCATCCTGAACGTTCGCCGCTTTTTTGAGGTTATCAAGGATATCACGATTCAGGAATTTGACGATCGGGCTCTTTTCTTCTGTCCCGGTCCAGATGATATAGGCCATCCCTTTGGCTCCGTTTTCCTGCGCAAATTTGATCATATCATCGAAGAATTTGCGTGGTTTAGACGCGACATTTGGAGCCTTGATGGCCCGCACGACTCCGCCATCGGCAACGGTAGACGCAAAAGCTTTGAAATCACAACCGTCAAAATATTGGGAAACATCGACCATTTCCAATGGATTGCGCAGATCCGGTTTGTCGGATCCGAAACGCGCCATTGCTTCCCGGTACGGGATCCGTGGAAACGGCGGCTTGGTAAATTCTTTGGTCGAGAATTTTGTGAAGATGTCTTCAAACATCCCTTCAATTACCCCGAAAATTTCGTCCTGATCCACAAAACTCATTTCGACGTCGAGCTGATAAAATTCGCCCGGTGAACGGTCCGCTCTGGCATCTTCATCGCGAAAACACGGTGCAATCTGGAAGTAGCGGTCAAAACCAGCAACCATCAACAGTTGCTTGAATTGTTGAGGAGCTTGTGGCAGTGCATAAAATTTACCGGGGTGAAGGCGGCTCGGTACCAGATAATCACGGGCACCTTCGGGGCTGCTTGCCGTCAGAATCGGGGTCTGAAATTCATGGAATCCGATGCCGGTCATGTAACGGCGCATTTCGCTGATGACTTCACTGCGCAGCAGAATATTTCGATGCAACCGTTCGCGGCGGAGGTCAAGAAATCGGTATTTGAGCCGCAGCGATTCCGGTGCACCATCATCTTTGGCAACTTGGAAGGGAATGACTTCCGCTTCTCCGAGAACTTCCATGTCTTCGGCAAAAAGTTCAATTTCCCCGGTCGCCAGTTTGGGATTCACCGTGCCTTCCGCACGGCTGACAACTTTTCCTGTGAAGCTGACGACAGTTTCAACGCGCCAGCGATCGAGTTCCTGATAAAAGGCCCGTTCCGGCTCAATTACCACCTGCGTTAATCCGTAATGGTCGCGCAAATCAATGAAAATGACACCGCCATGGTCACGAACACTGTGAATCCAGCCGGCAAGTTTTACAGTTTTGCCGACATCGGCAGCACGGAGTTCTCCGCAAGTATGGGTTCTGTATACACTCATGATAATTCCCGGTTCATTCTGAAGTTCTGACGCCCCGGCTGGAAAGCCGTGCGTTTGTTTGTACATTCAGAATAATTTAGCACCTTTTCTCTTTCATGCAACAATAAACCTCCGGTAAAACGTCAAATATCCCGTTTTTCACAAATAGCTTGGCGGAAAGCATTGGAAAAGTATCTGCCGTAGTGATATCGTAATAAGGATGAGGGTTAGAAATTGAAATCGAAAAAAGGAAAGTCCGGAAATATGCTTCAATTGATTCAGCACCGGGTGGCTGCACTGTTTTGTGGCATGTTGTTGTTTGCTGCCGGGTGCGCTATCTGGCAGGAAGATAAAGACAGCATTACGGTAGGTGTCGTGCTACCTCTGTCCGGGGACAGAGCCGAAAGTGGCAACCGTGTTCTCGACGGAGTCGTTACCGCAGCAGCAGAACTTTCCCAGCAAGAGTATTTTCAGGAACATCCGCTTCATTTGACTTTTTTTGACAATCAGGGAAGCCCCCGTAAAGCAGAAGATGCTGTTCGTAAAGCGGTAGCGGCAGATGCGGTTGCTATTATCGGCCCTTATTCCAGCGACGTGGCCTTGGCGGTTAAACGGCCTGCCGCAGAAGCAAACATAGCGATTTTAACCCCGACAGCAAGTGATGACGACGTCAGCAGAAACAACGATTCCATCTATCAGGTCTGTGTCGACAATACCGCATTGGCAAAAGCTGTGGCTGCTCATTTGGCAAAGTCCTCAGCCGAGCCGCCGACAGTTGCCATTTTGCTTGATCTCGATGAAGATGGCAGATACAGCCGGATGCTGGGACGGCTTTTCGCACAGGAATACAAAAAACTCGGAGGCAAAGTGATCTCGACTACTGGCATCCACAGCGATAAAGATTTCCGTTTGCCCATGGTAAAGGTAATTGAGGCCGCGCCTGACGCAATTTTCGCCCCGGTTTTCCAGGAAGATGCGCTGCAGGTGGCGGGAATGGCCGCCATGTTGGATTATTCTGGAATTTTGGTGGGAGCCGAAGACTGGGATACCGAGCAACTTGCAGAATCAGTAGGAAAAATGGATCTGAAATGCAAAGTTGTTTTTCCTGCGCTGAGCCCGGAAACATTGCCGGAAGATTTTGTTTCGGCGATTGTCAGTCGATCGGGCAATCAACCGCAGGACAACGAAGCGCTCGGTTATGATGCCATGATGGTTTTGGCTGATGTATTCCATGAACTTCCGGAGTTGCCGACACGCGAATCAGTGAAGGCTGCTATGAAGAACAAGCGAACCGTTACCGGCTCTATCGGCCCCTTTACCATCAATTCGCAGGGAGGTGCAAGCCGTCCGGTTTATATCAAAACAATTGAGAAGCAGGATGGTGTTCCTGAGCGCCATGTTATTGACATTTATGCCAATGAAGGAGAAAACTCTTCTGCCGATCCCACACCTAAATCAGTAACCCCGTGACAACCCGCTCGCCCGCGCTTTTGCGCTGAAATGTGCAGCCTGGGGGGCTTAAGGAGAAATTCAAACATGCAACGATACAACGTCAGAAAAGCTGCTGAACCTGTCCGCCTTTTCGATAACTGGGATGAAGGCGCCTGGCGTGGCGCAGAGATCGCGAAAATCGATAATTTCCGTCCTGAAAGCAGCCCACATCATCCGGAAGTACACTGCAAATTCCTGTATACGGAAAAAGGAATTTACGGCTTGTTTCAGGTGAAAGATCAGTATGTCCGGTGCGTCGCCAGCCATTTCCAGGATAATGTCTGTTACGACTCCTGTGTAGAATTTTTTGTTCAACCAGATTGTGGCGAAGGGTATTGCAATTTTGAATTTTCCGGGGGCGGACAATTCCTTGCTTACCACGTTACCGATCCAACAGGTGGGCCGCTATTTCTCGCCGCTTGCCGGCCATTGGATATTTCTGAGGTGTCGGGTATTGAAATTTACCACACTTTGCCGGCGTTTGTAGAACCGGAAATCACTGAGCCGATTACTTGGCGCCTCGGTTTTTTTCTCCCATTTTATGTCTTGACGTCAATTTTTGGCGGTAAAGCCCCGCAGTCTGGCTCTGTCTGGCGGGCAAATTTTTATAAAATCGCCGATAAAACCAGTCATCCGCACTGGGCCGCGTGGAGTCCGGTTCCCGAAGTCAACTACCATTTACCTCAGTGCTTCGGCGAATTTCTCTTTCTTTAACATGTTTCAACGCAATGTATGAGGATGAAAAGTATGTATAGTAATTGGAAAAGATTGAGTCGAATTGCCATTCTGTCGGCTGCTGGAACCGTTTTTTCTGCTAACCTTTTTGCCGCCGATGCGCTTTCGCTCAACATTGGAGATAACCGCACCAATGCCTTCTTCGATTGCGGGGAAGACGTTACAGTGGAAATCGTTCCCGGAGCGGATGGTACCAACGCAGTCGATGGGGAAATTACTGTGAAAATTACGAATGATGATCCATCCGATGTCACGGTGAAAACATTCAGCCTTCCCGGAGAAAACCGATTTGTGGTTAAACGCGTTGACCCGGGATTTGTCCGCTGCGATGTGACTTGGAGTGTCAATGGCAAGACCGCCGGCAGCATCAGCCGGTCAATCGGTTTTTCGGCAGACCGCATTCAGCCGGGCGCGCCGGAACCGGAGGATTACGACGAATTCTGGGCAAGTCTGCGGAAAGAAGCTGCCGCACTTCCCGGGGAAATCACGATGACTCCTCTTCCTGAGGCAGAAACGGAAACTACCCGGGTCTATACGATTGCCGTCCCCACGTTGAATCATAAGCATATTTACGGATACATTTCCATCCCCAAGGCAGAAGGAAAATTCCCGTTGATTGTCCATGTCCCTGGTGCCGGCCCCGCAACAGACGCACGCAATCGTTATCGTTGGGACGACGCAATCACCATGTGGCTGAACGTTCATACCTATCCCGCCAGCGCCGATGCCGAAGAAAATGCGAAACGGCATGCAGAGGCCTATGACAATCAGGAATATCATATTATGGGGATTGATAACCGCGATACCTTCTTTTATCGTGATTCTTTCCTCGGTATGGATCGTGCAATCTCCTTTGCAGAAACACTGCCGGAATATGATGGCGAAAATATCGGGATTTTCGGATCGAGCCAGGGCGGCGGTTCTGCGCTGATTCTCGCTTCCATGCACCCGGAAATGAAAGCGGTTTTTGTGAATGTTCCTGCGCTTTGCGACCATAACGGTAATGTCGCCGGACGCTATGAAGGCTGGCCGCACGGCGTTCGACTTTCTAACGATGCCGAACAACAGAAAAAAATCGGCGATGCCCTGCGCTATTTTGACGCTGCTTATGCCGCCAAACGAATTACTGCCCCGACAACTGTTGTCGTCGGCAGAATTGACGATACCTGTCCGCCTTCCAGTGTTTATGCAATGTTCAACTCCCTCGGATCTGAGGATAAAGTCATTATCAACGAAATCGATATGGGGCATGAATGCCGTGCTTCCTGGAATAACGGGATTGACGCAATCCACAAATATCTGGTTGAATTGAATTCGGAAATGGCAGAAGAGAAATAAACACCCGATTTTCTTGACATTTTTCGTTATTACGTTATTTTATCGCATTCGGAAAACAGACCGATACTGCTTTAACTTTTGGAAACACTACTATTATGAGAATTTTAACAGGTGTACAACCTTCCGGTGTGCCGCATATCGGCAATTACTTCGGTGCTATCAAGTCGATGCTGGAACTTCAGGATAAAGGGGAGATGTTCCTTTTTATTGCTGACTATCACTCCCTGACAACCAATCCTGAACCTGCGCAACTGCGTGAGCGGGTGATGAATCTTGCTCTTGATTTCCTCGCCTGTGGCCTTGATCCGCAAAAAGTAACCTTTTATCGCCAGAGCGCTCTTCCGCAGGTTTGCGAACTGATGTGGATTCTCAATAATATCACGACGGTCGGACTGCTGGAGCGTGCTCACAGCTACAAAGATAAAATTGCTAAAGGTTTTGTTCCGAATAACGGCCTCTTTTCCTATCCGGTGTTGATGGCTGCGGATATCCTGCTCTTCCAGAGTAATCTGGTTCCGGTCGGGAAAGACCAGAAACAGCATTTGGAAATCACGCGCGATATTGCAATCCGATTCAATCAGACCTTCGGGGAAACCTTTGTCATTCCGGATGGGTTTATTCCCGAAAGCGTTGCCGTTGTTCCCGGAACAGACGGCCAGAAAATGTCCAAGAGCTATAACAATACTATTCCGATCTTCGCACCGGAAAAAGTAATCCGTAAGGCAATTATGAATGTCGTAACTGACTGTAAAGCTCTGGAGGACGTCAAGGATCCGGATACCTGTAATGTTGTTGCCCTCTATAAGCTGGTTGCTACACCGGAAGAGTTGGAAGAGATGAAAGCTCGGTATCGCGCCGGGAATTATGGATATGGCCATGCCAAACTGGCATTGTTTGAGAAACTCTGGAGCTACTTTGAGCCGATGCGTAAACGTCGGGCGGAACTTGAACAGAACCTCGATTATGTTCGAGACGTCATGCGCGAAGGTGCCAGACGTGCATCAGTTCAGGCGGACGAGACAATGAAACTTGTCCGTGAACGGGTCGGCTTGCGTTGATTGAACTTACTTGCTGAAGGGATGAGTTGTCATGAATCACGAACTGATTGAAAAATTCACTGACTTTTATGGAGTGAGACCTGCGGTGGTAGCTGCGGCGCCAGGACGGTTGGAAATCCTTGGCAACCATACTGATTATAATCAGGGGTTCGTATTGAGTTGCGCGGTCGGCCAACGCACTGGTTTCGCCATGGTGCCTCGAGACGGAAAACACTGCCGTATCGTGGATTTTCGTGACGGCAGCCGTGCGGAGTTTGAACTCGATGATATTGACAAACCCCGTCCCCGCGATTGGAGTAATTACATTAAGGGTGTGATTGTCGAATTGAGAAAGCGCGGGGTAGAAATTGGTGCATTTGATGCCGCGATCCTCAGCACTGTGCCGCTTTCGGCAGGGATGAGCAGCTCTGCTGCGTTGGAAACTTCGGCGGGATTCGCTTTCCGGGCTGCCTTCGGAATTGACGGGTTTGACAATGCGGAATGGGCACGGATCGGTCAGGGCGTGGAAAATCATTATATGGGATTGAAATCTGGACTTCTGGATCAATTCAGCTCGATTTTTGGAAAAAAACATTCGATGATTTTGTCCGATTTCCGTTCTGTCGAGGTCATAAAAACGGTTGCGCTTCCGGAAGGCTATTCCCTGGCGGTTATCAACTCAATGGTCAAGCATAACCTGGTCGATTCCGAGTACAATACCCGCCGGCAGGATTGTGAACATGCCGCAGAAAAGTTGAGAAAACGCTACGCTCATGTCCAGACCTTGCGCGATGTATCAAGCGCTGAACTTGATGCCGCAAAAGCTGATCTGACCTTTTTGGAATACAAACGCGCCAAACATGTCGTTGGCGAATGTGAACGGGTTATGCAAGGCGTCGCTGCGCTTGAGAAAGGGGATGTCGAAGCATTTGGAAAACTTCTGTTTGCTTCGCACGAAAGCAGTCGCGTTAATTTTGAAAACAGTACACCGGAACTGGATTATCTGGTGGAACTGGCGCAATCTGTAGACGGGTGTTTGGGTGCTCGTCTTTCCGGTGGTGGGTTCGGTGGAATTACCATTCATCTGGTGCGTACGGAAGAGGCCGAACGTTATGCCGCCCGCGTTGCCGAAGGATTCCAGTTGCGTTACAAGATAAAACCCGAAGTTATTCTTTGTGAAATCGGGGCAGGTGCTTCGGCAGAAACGCTGTAATGAAGTTTGTTCTGTACTGTTTTGCAGTACAGAGTGTGAAGAATGCCGCATTGTGGGAGTCGGTCGACCGGTAGGCCCGGGGGTTCTCCTTTGCGGAAGCAATGGATCGGAAGTATTTGACAAATATACTGCCGAAAGCTATGGTATTACCAATGGCAAAAAAAATTATGAGATGAGTTTGTCCAAAAAACCGGATTGGAACAGAATCATGTGGAGAAGAAAAAAAATGACGGATAAGAAAGCCGAAAAGGCTGCTGAAGCTCAAACTTCAGTTGAAGATATTAACAATGCAGCAGCAGACGAAGCTGTAGAAACAGAAGAGGTCGATCCGGTTGCGGCTCTGGAAGCATCCCTGGCTGAGGCAAACGATAAATTCCTCAGACTTCAAGCTGACTACGCAAACTATCGCAAACGCATGGCCAAAGAGGTGTCTCAGATGCGGCAGATTGGAGTCTGCGATACACTGGTGCCGTTTCTGAAGGTCTTTGACTTTTTTTCGATGGCCGTTGCCGCTGCTGAAAAAAGTGATAATGTTGCGGCTATTCAGCAAGGCCTTTCCATGATCGAAGGCGAATATGCCAAAGCACTTGAGGAGCTGGGGGTTTCCCGCTTTGATGCGGTTGGCGAACCCTTTAATCCGGAACTTCACGATGCTGCCGCCAATGAAGAAAGTGATGCCCCGGAGGGGACAGTGATTAAACAGTGGAACTGTGGGTATCGCATGGGTGAGAAAATTTTGCGCCCGGCTCGTGTTGTCGTCAGCAGCGGGCCGGCAAAAGCGGAAGAACCTTCTACAGATGTTCCGGCCGAGGAGCTCTCTCAGGATGAGCTTGCGGAATAACCGGAAAGGACGTGATGTCAAATGGCAAAAGATTACTATGAGATTCTCGGGGTAAGCAAGAGCGCTACCGAGGATGAAATTAAAAAAGCATACCGTAAACTTGCAGTAAAATACCATCCGGACCGTAATCCCGGAGACAAGGAAGCAGAAGAAAAATTCAAGGAAGTTGCGCAGGCATACGAGGTATTGAGCGACTCCCAGAAACGTGCCCGTTACGATCAATTTGGCCATGAAGCCTATACACAAAGCAATGGCTCCGGGATGGGCGGAGGTTTTTCCGGCGATCCTTTCGACATTTTCAGCCAGGTTTTTGGACGGGCAGGCGGCCGTGGGGGAGCCAGCAGTATTTTTGAAGACCTCTTCGGCGGCGGGCGCTCCCGGCAGCAGTCGGCTAATGGTGCCGTGGATGGCTCTGACCTTCGTTATGACATGGAAATCGACTTTGAAGATGCCGTTTACGGAGCAGAGAAGAAGATTGTTGTCCCAAGGTTGGGAACTTGCGACAGTTGCAATGGCTCCGGTTGTGAAGGCGCTGCCAAGCGCAAAACCTGCCCGCGCTGCGGCGGACGTGGTTCTATTACCATGTCTCAGGGGTTTTTCAGTGTAAATCAAGCCTGTCCGGATTGCCGAGGCACCGGTTCAATCATTGAAAATCCATGCCACAAGTGCCATGGCGAAGGACGGGTACGCATCGAGAAGACATTGCAGGTTCGGATTCCCCCTGGGGTGGATACCGGTTCGCGGCTGCGCATTGCCAACGAAGGCGAAAGCGGCATTCGTGGCGGACACAATGGCGACTTGTATGTTGTAACTCATGTGCGTCCTCACGAGTTGTTCCAGCGCGAAGGTACGGACGTGATTTGCGAGTTGCCGATCAGTTATCAGACGGCAGTTACCGGAGGTGTAGTTGAAGTGCCGACGGTAACTGGAAAAGCAAAAATGAAAATACAACCCGGGACTCAATCAGGAACGATCTTGCGCATCAAAGGCAAAGGAATGCCGAGTCTGCGCGGCGGTACCCGCGGGGATATGCACGTACGGGTTTTTATTGAGGTGCCAACCAACCTCAGCAAAGAGCAGATCGCCGCTATGGAGAAACTTGACGAATCGCTTACTGTTGAAAAGAATTATCCCCTCAAACGGAAATTCCTTGACATGGCGAAACGTTTTATGAACTGAATGCCGGACTGTCTTGAGGGTAATCTTGCTTCAGGACAGTATGGCCTTTCCCGGAAAGAGACAATATGGCAAAAAAGAACGGTGGATCCGGTCAATTCAATCCGGTTCTGGCAGAAAACCGCAAAGCGCGTCATGATTATACAATTCTTGAAACAATGGAAGCGGGAATTGAGCTGGTCGGCACAGAAGTCAAGAGTTGCCGTGACCGCAAAATTGCTCTTGCTGATGCTTTTGTCCGTATCGACCAGAACCAGGCTTTTCTTGAAAACGTTCATATTGCCGCTTATGATTTTGGAAACCGGTTTAATCATGCACCTCGGCAGAAGCGCCGGCTGCTGCTTCACAAAAAAGAACTGAGAAAACTCTCACGCCAGGTTAAAGAACGCGGCTTGACACTGATTCCCTTGAAATTTTACTTGAAAGGGTCACTGGTGAAAGTGGAGGTTGCCCTTTGTAAAGGGAAAGACTATGGGGATAAGCGTGAAACAATGCGTGAGCGGCAGGATAAACTGGATGCACAGCGCGCGATGCGGAACTACTCGAGATAAAGTCGGCATGGACGATTGGATTGAAATGGAATGCGATCCGAAGCAGATCGCACGTGAACGCAGAAAAGCGCGGGAGTTACGCTCTTCTTCGTGGTGGAAAAATGAATTGGTGAAGGGAATTTGCCATTATTGCGGCAAAAAATTCCCTCCTGACGAATTAACGATGGACCATATCGTGCCGGTGGCACGCGGCGGTAAGTCGACACGCGGTAACGTTGTGGTGTGCTGTAAAAAATGCAATAATGAAAAAAAATACCTGACGCCTGCGGAAATTCTGCTGAAAACAATTTCTGCCGAGGCGGCCGCTTCCAATGAAGCGGATCATTCCGCCGTCAGTGCGCAGGAAGGGGAACAATTGTGAAAAAACTTTTTTACGTTTTTTCCGGCCAGGGCGCTCAGGCGGTCGGCATGGGGAAAAGCTTGTACGACAACAGTCCCGAAGCAAAGAAAATTTTCGATTTGGCCGATGCAACGCTTGGATTCGAATTAAGTAAAATCTGTTTTGAAGGGCCTGTCGAAAAATTAACCGGAACTGACATCTGTCAGGTCGCGATTTACACGATGAGCTGTGCAGCGTTGGCGGCGTTCCAGAAGAAGTTTCCACAGTGCAAACCGGTTGCTTGCGCAGGATTGAGCCTCGGAGAATATGCAGCGCTCCATGCTGGCGGTGCTTTTTCCTTTGCCGATGGCTTGAAAATTTTACAGCAGCGGGCGAATTTGATGGATAAGGCTTGTTCAGAAACTGACGGAACCATGGCGACGATTCTCGGCGGCGATCTCGCAATGATTGAAGAGGTCGCCCAAGTCTGTGATATCGATGTTGCCAACTACAACAGTCCCGGGCAGATTGTTGTCAGCGGTGAAAGAGCTAAAGTGGAAAAAGCCGTGGAGGAATTAAAGGCGCGCGGCATGAAAAAGGTGATCCTGCTCAATGTTGCCGGAGCTTTTCATTCCCGGCTGATGGCTTCCGCCGGTGAAGGCATGAAACAGGTACTGGCAGACGCGGCAATCGCAATGCCGGTTGTTCCGGTTTTTCAGAATTTCACGGCAGAACCTCCTGCTTCTGTTGAAGAGCTGAAAAATAATTTGATCCATCAGGTTGCCGGCAGTGTCCGGTGGGAAAGTTGTGTTCGCAATATGATTGCTGCCGGCGGAGACTATATGGTGGAATTCGGGCCGGGCAATGTTTTGACCGGGCTGTTGCGCCGCACGGACAGTACTGTCGGATATTACAATGTGAATTCGTTCGAAAGCCTTGATGGCTTTGAACTTTAATTGAAGGTGAATGCCGAGTGGAAAAATACCTCGGCAAAATACTTTACCAGAGAAAATCCACACAGGAGAATTATTATGGGTTATGCCAATCGTCTGGAAGGAAAAGTAGCGCTTATTACTGGCGGTGCTCGCGGCATCGGCAAAGCAATTTCGGAACGTCTTGCTTCCGAAGGCGCATCTCTTGCAATCGTCGATATCGCTATGGAAACAGCTGAAGCTACTGCGCAGGAGTTCGTCGCCAAGGGCATCAATGCCAAGGCTTATGCGGCCAATGTTGCCAAAATGGAAGATGCAGAAGCAACTGTCGCTGCGGTGATGAATGACTTCGGCAAAATTGACATTCTGGTCAACAATGCGGGAATTACACGCGACACGCTTCTGATGCGTATGACAGAAGCCGACTGGGATGCTGTTATTGCCGTTAACCTCAAAGGAACCTTCAATTTTACCAAGGCAGTTTGCCGCCCGATGATGAAGGCACGCAGTGGAAAGATCGTCAACCTCGCTTCTGTTGTCGGCCGCATGGGGAACGTCGGTCAGGCCAACTACGCTGCCAGCAAAGCTGGTGTTATCGGATTGACCAAGACCGTCGCCAAGGAATTTGCTTCGCGTAACATCCAGGCGAACGCTGTTGCTCCTGGATTTATCATCACCGATATGACGGCAAAACTTTCTGAAGAAGCCCGCGAAGCATTTTTGACGGTTATTCCTGCTCATCGAGGCGGTCGTCCGGAAGATGTCGCCAATGTGGTGGCGTTCCTTTGTTCTCCAGATTCAGATTATGTGACCGGCCAGGTCATTAATGTCGATGGCGGTATGTTGATGTAAGAAAATCTTTCAGGTTTTTCTACAGTTCATGGTAGAAATGTTTTTTCAGAAACTGTTGGAAAGACTTGAAAATACGGTAAATTTTTTGATCCGTATTTGATTTTTTTCTAAAAAGAGGCATATTATACTTCAAGTAGTTGTTTTCGTACTAAACAATACAACCGTGTATAGAAATATAAACAAAATGATATGAAGGAGGACTAAAATGTCTTCAGTTTCCGATCGCGTTAAGAAAATTGTTGTTGATCAGTTGGGTGTTTCCGAAGATCAGGTCACTCCCGAAGCCAAGTTCATGGATGACCTCGGCGCCGATTCCCTCGACGTTGTCGAACTGGTTATGGCTTTCGAAGAAGAATTCGGTTCCGACATTCCGGACGAAGATGCCGAAAAGCTCACCACGGTCGGTGATGCGATCGCCTACATCGAAAAGAACGGCGACAAGTAAGTCCGTTTCCTATCGGATTGATATGTGTGGATGGGTCTCAACCGTGGTCGTGACCCATCCTTATTTTTAGCCGCGACCTGTGCGGAAAAATGGATTTCCGCTGAAACTTGAATTGCCTGCTGCATCCGGATGGCGAGTGTGCGAAGCGGTGCCGTCGCGGGAAGGTTCAACAGTATTATTAGGGATGATAGAGGAATGAACGAAAGACGCGTAGTGATTACCGGCTGCGGGACGCTCTCCTGTGTCGGCAACAGTGTTGCTGAAACCTGGGACGCCTTGGTCAATGGCCGTTGCGGACTCGATAAAGTCACCCGCTTTGACGCTTCTGAATACCGGACGCAAATCGGGGGAGAAATCCGTGATTTTGACGTCACAAAATATATGAGCGCCAAAGAAGCAAAACGTCTCGACCTGTTCTGTCAATACGCAATTGCAGCGGCAGATGAAGCTTTGCAGCAGGCGGGGCTTCCGCAGACGCTTTCCGATGTCATGGATCCGACCAGGGTTGGTATTCTGGTTTCCAGTGGAATCGGCGGGTTGCAAACGATCAGTGATCAGGCAAAAGTGCTTTTTGACCGTGGACCCGGCAAGACTTCACCTTTTTTGATCCCCATGATGATTGGTGACCTGGCCTCCGGAAACCTGTCTATCCGTTACGGAGCAAAAGGTCCGAATATGGGATTGGTTACCGCGTGTGCTACCGGCTGCCATTCAATTGGAGAAGCCTTTTGGATGATCAAACGTGACGATGCAGATGTGATGCTCTGCGGCGGAGTCGAAGCTTCCATCGTTCCACTTGGATTTGCCGGGTTCTGTGCATTGAAGGCGATGAGCCAGCGTAATGACGATCCAAAGCATGCAAGCCGTCCTTTTGATGCTGACCGCGACGGTTTTGTCATGAGCGAAGGCGGCGGCGTTATGGTGATCGAAGAACTTGAGCATGCCAAAAAACGCGGTGCAGTGATCCTTGCAGAAATTATTGGGTATGGTGCTACCGGTGATGCTTACCACATTACGTCACCGCATCCGGAAGGCGAGGGGGCTGCCAACGCAATTAAAATGGCCATGCGGCATGCTCGGGTCAATGCTGAAGACATTGATTATATTAACGCTCATGGTACGGCTACGGAGCTGAATGACCACTATGAAACGCTGGCGATCAAAGCCGCTCTCGGGGAAGCCGCCTATAAGGTTTCTGTCAGCAGTACCAAAGGAACAATGGGACATTCCCTCGGAGCCGCCGGCGGCATTGAGTCCATTACCTGCGTCAATACGATTCGTTACGGCATTATTCCGCCGACAATCAATTATGAAACTCCGGATCCGAACTGCGATTTGGATATCACCCCGAATACAGCGCGGGAGCGCGATGTGAAAATCGCGGCAAATATCAATCTCGGCTTCGGTGGGCATAACGGAGTATTGCTTTTCAAAAAATTCTGAAAAGCTCTGTTTTCCATCAATATTACTCCGGCAGCAGAATTTCATGCTGTCGGAGTTTTTTGTTTCGGTCAAGGAGTAAAAAATGCTTTAAGGGAGAGATGAGGGAGTCCTGGCTGTTTTCTACATGATTTTTTGCCGATGCCGGTTGTTTTTTTCTATGAAATCATTATATTTTCAATAAAGTGCATTTTTGTAAACTCGTGAATTCAGGAGGTTATCCAATGAAACATATGCTCTACGCCGCAGGTGCACTGCTGGTTCTGGTCGGCGCCGGATGTGCCGGTACGCGCCTCGCTGACTCTCAACTGAGTCCTCAGGAGCAGGACTGGGTTACGGGAATTAAGAAAAATTATCCGTCCTGGGGTGGGCCGCCGGTTCTTCCCAAAGGCGCTGCTCCAGTAAACAGTAGCGGTAGAACTCCGTCGCTCCATGAAGCATCCCAGCCACAGTCTCTGCAACCTGCGGCCGTTGAAGCTGAGGAAATGGTGGTGATCGAAGAAATTCCTCTGGTGGAAGATCCCGCGGATACAGTTGCAGCAGAAAAAGAAGCTTATTCTATTGCTCCGGATGGCAGTTTGCTGGTGGATTCCACCGAAGAGGTTACTGCGACAGAAGAAGCGGCTGCGCCGGCTTTTGTGGAGTATACTGTGCAACCGAATGACAGCCTGGCAAAAATTGCTCAGAAGTACTACGGTCGTCAAACCTGGCAGAGGATTGCAGATGCAAACGCTGAAGTACTCAAAGGGTCGACGACTTTGAAACCGGGAATGAAGTTGATTATTCCGATGCCGTAACCCGGTGGGGGAGAGTAGTCACGGTTTCCACAGTTGCGGCGACAGCAGGTGTGAAAGATATCTGCTGGTTCGCCGCATTTGTTTTGCAGAGGAGCGATCATGCAGGAGACATTTTTTTTTGAACAGGGGGTTCGCCCGGATTCCGTATTTGCCGGAAATCTGATTCGTAATCTGGCATTGGCGGGGAGCACTCTCGGCGTAACGTTTGGCTGTCGTGATTATCGAATCCTTCTGGAAGGCGATGAAGAGATGGTGGAACGGGGGAAGCGGTTCCTATCTGTATTGTCGCAGATGTATATTCGACTGGGGCGCCGAATTGAGCAGGCTGACTTTGAACAAATTTTGCGTACCTTTCGTGACCGAAGGGACAGTGACCTGGAAAAACTTTTCGCCGAGCGGATCAAAGTCAGTCCGAAAAAAAGAGAGGTCATGCCGCGCTCCAAAGCACAACTTGACTATGTTCAAACGATTCGGGAAAAAGACATTGTTTTTGGTATCGGTCCCGCGGGTACGGGGAAAACTTATCTGGCGATGGCAATGGCTGTGGAGTCGTTGCTGAAAGAAGAGTGTAATCGCATTATTCTGACTCGGCCAGCCAAAGAAGCGGGAGAAAATCTCGGATTTCTGCCCGGTAGCCTGGAAGAAAAAATCATGCCGTACCTGCGACCGTTATACGATGCTTTGTACGATATGCTGACGATGGAGGAGGCAAACGACTTGATCAGCCGTAATGTTATTGAAGTCGCTCCTTTGGCATTTATGCGTGGACGAACTCTTAACAATTCTTTTATCATTCTTGATGAAGCACAGAATACGACAAAGGAACAGATGTTGATGTTTCTGACTCGCTTGGGATATAATTCCCGCTGTGTGATTACCGGAGATCCGCAGCAGACCGATATCGGCCCCAGAGAGGTTTCCGGGCTGCTTCATGCAGAACAGGTTCTTAGTGCAATTCCTGAAATCGCCTTCTGTCACTTCGGAACCTGCGACGTGGTTCGCCACGCACTGTTGGAAAAAATTATCAACGCTTATGCCGTTGCCGGTAAATCTCAACCCAAATCCGCAAGCAGTGCGAAGGAAAGCAGTGATCGGGAACAGGAATAGGCTGGAGAGGGAATATGTTTCTTTATAAATGGATTCGTCGCTATCTGCACCTGCGCAAAATGGAGCAGAAAGGACAAATCGGGACACGAAAACATATCGAAGAAAGTACTTTGAGTTCAGTGGCAGACCGTTCTCACGTTATCGGGATTTTCTTATTGGTGGTGTTGTGGGCTGCGACATCACTGTTGTTGACGATTCCGGCACTTCAGCCGGTAAAGTTTCCGCTGGTGCTGAATCAACAGGCCCCGAAGACAATTTTTACTGACTTTGAGTTTGATTACGAAGACACAGGAGCAACGTCTAAACTGCGGGAAGAGGCTCGTGCCCA
>CALGPR010000104.1 GCA_937960425.1 uncultured Lentisphaeria bacterium | reverse complement strand
GTAAAAAAACAATCCGTAGCTTTATTTATAATAATATGCGATTTACATGTATGGGTTTCAATATCAGAGTTTTTTAACTCCCAACATATTCTTTCTAACGGTATATCGATTTTTCCATCTTCAAAAACAATATTATTTAAAAATATCATTGCGTCATGAATATAGCTATCCAAGAAAACAATATCATGAGCTCCATTTGCCCCCTTTCTTATTTTATAAACCAAAGGGCAATACCAATCCCGCTTAAAAAGCTTATTAAAATCAATTTGTTTCATCAGGCTGCTCCTTTATAGACTCGACCGCATTTGCATTTTTTTTCTCTATTCCATGTGCGTGGATCAAGTATGTCAAAATATTCATCGTCATATGCTTTTAGAAGCTCGCCAAAAGCCTCTATTAATGATTTTCCTTGATCTATTTGCTCCTTTAAGTATAAGGCTTCAGCGAGCGTTCCGGGGAACAAATCCAACAGCAACAACAATCCATTCCCCCTTAATTTCGATGCCGCCTTTTGGAAGTTTTGCATATCTCCTTTCGGAATGCCAGGAGGCATTTTTCCTTTATGCATTATTCCAGTTCCATTTTTATTGTAACGACCAATGTTGACACCTCCTCGGTATCTATCAACATGCGGTGCACCATGTTTCGAATTATCTGGAACATACTTATCGTTTGTCCCTAATTCGTCCCACCCGTACAGCGGATTATTCCCGATCATTCCGTAGAGGTTATACCCACCTTGTTCTTCTATGGGGTCTCGTGAAATCCATCTGCCGAGTTCAGGATTGTAGTAACGGTAGTTGTAGTAAACAAGCCCCGTTTCTTCATCGAAGTATTCGCTTGAGAAACGGAAGGGATTGCTTGCTGCATAAGCGGCAGTTGTTTTTGTCAAAGAGCCGAAGGGAGAATATTCGTAATGAGCAATGACCTCTCCATTTTCATCAGACAGCTCGGTTACGTTTTTGTTCGCATCGGTATGGTAATAATAAGTTTTTTCCGCAGATGCATCATAAACAGTCAGCGGGACATCGCGATCCAGAGATTCCGGTTGCCAGACATAGCGTCGAACCAAAGCATTGCTGTTTAAGGCATCTTTTTCTTCAATCAATTTATATCCGTCATAGACAAACCTCAGGTGTTTTTCAAGAGTTTCGCCGCTGTAAACTTTCTTGAAGATGCGCCGCCTCATGTAGTCGTAATCGAATTCCAGCTTCACTCCGGTTGCGGAGTTTATTGCCCGGATTAACCGGTTTTCCCCATTCCAGGCGTATGACCAGTTGCCATAGGCCAACATATTGCCGTCATCGTCATAGGTCGGAGCTGTGGCATTGATTGCCGTATATTGATTGAGAATGTTGGTCGTATAATCGACGCTTTGTCCGGCAAGTTCCGCATTCAGACGGTTGCCAATCGGATCAAATGCGAACGTGTAGTTATAATTCGTGCTGGATGCGTTGGAAAGTGCCCCTGTCACTTCACTGCGGTCGTTATAAGAATAATTGATGGTGTCCGATACCGAGAACACTGAACCACTGCGACTCATACTGCTCCGGTTAGCAATCGCATTATTGCTGTAACCGTAGGAGGCAAACTCACCGTGACCGACACCTGATTCAATGTCACGGTTGGCTTCGTAGTCATAAGTAGAGCTGACCCCATTGGGGCGGTTGATTTGTGCAATCAGCTCACTGTTGGTAAGCCGGTTGTAGGTAATATCATTTATCTGATTGATTCTGCCGTACTGATCATAGGAGTAGGTGTGATTGCCCGTCAAACCAATATAACGCCCCTTGATGCCAGAAGCGGAATAGGTATAGACAAGAGTTCTATCTCCAAGAGTTTCTCCGGCAAGATTGAAGTTTTCATCGTATGTGAATGTTCTTGCCCCTGCGGCATCTCTGACCGAAGCAAGATTGCCCATGCGGTTATAGGTTCGTTCAATATCCTGAGTTGCGTCAGAATAATCCGCTTTCAAAAATTCACCGGTTGCCGCATCGTAACTGTAAGTGGTGGTGATTCCTCTAGCCCATGTCCGAGTAAGCAATTTGCCGTCTGGAGAATAAGTGTAGGATACCGATTTTCCTTTTGCATCTTTCTTGGAAGTAACCAAGCCGCTGCTTTCATCATAGGTCCAGGTTGTTACATCACCTGTTACCGACGGGAATGTCGTTCCTGCAAAGTTGACCGCTGTATTACGGTAAGTTGTTTGTGCAATTTTGCGCCCCATCTGGTCATACGCAAACTCCAACGGGTATTCGCCTTCACCCCAGACTTTGGTAATCTGACCGTAGGAGTTATAAGCAAATCGGGAAAATTTACCAAGAGCGTTACACTCTGAAATTTTCCGTCCGGTTGTGCTGTCATAATCATAAGTGGTTGTATTGCCGGCCGCATTGGTGACAATATGGCGTTTGCCGATTTTTCCTGTTCCGACGGTGTAGTAACTGACCGTAAATGTTCCTGTTCGCGGGTCAGTCACACCGGTCAAACGTCCGAGAGCGTCATAAATATAAGTTGTAGTTAAGTTTGTTTTGCTGCGTTCCGATGTTTTTAACTCATTAACTGCAATTGTTTGTGCCGGAACTGTACTATCCGGAGAAACAATTTCTGTTGTAACCGTTTTCCCGGATCGATTTACAGAAACTCGAGTTTCTGTAATATTGCCGAAACGGTCCGTATTTTGAACCAATGAAGTTATTCCTCCAGGCAAGTTGTTGAGTTGCTGCCTGGAAGTTGATATAACAGTTGCATTTGCGCTATTGTTGGCACCGTAAATTTTTTTAATAGTTTGCTGATAAAGATTCCCGTTTTCTGAAATAAATGTCTGGTCAATTTCTTTTATGCGGTCCATCGAGGCTAAATCCAAGAGCCCATTGCCGTTCACATCTGTTCCCTGACGTATGAGATTACCCAATGCATCATATTCGTATAACTCGTCAGCAACACCGGTGGATGTTTTTTTGGCAAGCAAGCCGAGTGCATTATAAGTAAATGTTGTTATGACAGAGGCATTGTATCCGGATTTTTCAATTTTTACAGTTTGCCCCAAGGTATTGGTATATGTTTTTTGCCACAGCTTGTTGAAATCCGACGAGTTGGCACACATAACCCATTGGTTTCCGGCGGAATCAACACCATAATCGTAGAAAGATGGAGCTTGAGCAGTACCGGTAATACTCTTTATTTTCCCGTCGAGATAATATTCCGTAATTTCTGTAAAGCCACCGGGATTGGTTTTCGTTACAATGTCTCCGCGGGAAGATGTCGCTTTTTGATAAGAATATGTTGTAATCAAGCCAGATGCGTCAGTTTCCTGGACCAAACGTCCTGCCATATCGTAGCTTTGGGCAGTCGATAAAGTTAAATTACCGCCGGAAACAACAGTGGAAATTACTTTTCCGTCTGCATTGTATGTATAAGTTGTAACGATATCCGTCTGCCCGGCAATGCCTTTTTTTATCTCTTTAGACAGCAAATCGCGACTATTGTATTCATAGATGTATTCCGTTCCCGTATCAGTTATTTTTTGGCAGGGAGCATCGTATATCCAACTCATTTCCAGTAATTGAGAGGCAGACGATAATGAACGGACAATCTTATGTCGAATGTTAAATTCAGAGACTTGCCATTGAGCAAGGATAAAAGAACCATTTATTAAAGCATAGATTTCAGTTTGAACCTGATTCCCATAACGATCAGTAATAGTTCGTCGTTTGATGCTTTTTCCGTTTATTCCCTGTGGCGACTCTATTGTACCATAGACTATGGTTTCACTTAATGCAAAACCGACATTATTTGCAGCAAAAGTTCCAAGACCACTGGAATTCGGTGTATAATTACCATATTCATAAATATAGGTTTCCTGAGTACCATTAGGATGAATGATATATTTTAATCGCCCTGTATTGCTGTCATACGCTTTTACCGTTCGCAAATTCAGCGAATTGCCATAGTTAGCAGTCTTGTCTGAAGCAATCTCTTCGATTTCAAGGATCCCTTCAGATGTTGTTTTATAAACAAAAAATTTTTTGCTTACAACCGTTCCATTTATTTTTTGTGTAATTGTACGTGGACGCCCATCACTGCTTTTTACGATATCAGCAGAGTCATGGCTGGCATATTCATTGATTGTGCTTAAGCCATTTGCCACAGAAGTTGAATACGGAGTATCTTTATAAGATTCAATTTCTGTCGTAACATAGTTATTTTCATTATAGACTGAATGTTTCCAGGATCCATTGGAATTTACTATTTTCTTTTGAAGTTTGGATGATTCATGATAATCATAAGATGTTTTCAGCGCGACACCTTCCGGATCATTGATCTTTTCCATCAGGAGCTCTCCGCCATCATATGTCTTATGCAATTCAGTTTTTTTACTGACTAAATTACCGGAAGAGTTTCTCGTTTCTCTTATGGAGAGCACTGTCCCCTCATCAGTATTTTCCTGTTCCTGTTTTGAATTTGATACGAGTTCATCACCACTGCCATTAAAAACAGTCCACATATTTGCTGCATCATTAAATTCCCAGCTATGTACATGGCTTGTTGCATCTGCAATTCTGGTAATCCGGACTTTATCCATAAATTTTGAATTGCCGGTCGAATTTTCTATACGCCAGATCAGATAGGGAACGCTACCTGCTTTGATATTGTAAATCCCATTGTTTTTAGACCCGATTGCAGAATGCGGATACATTCTGATTTCATACGATATATCAGGTGTGAGTACGACGATATCAGCCAAGCCATCAGCTGCGGAATAAACTTGGCGTAATACTCTGTTAGTGTCTCGGATCACCTCAATACCAACATCTTTATGATCTGCCGTAAGCTCAATTCCGTTTTGAGTAACGATTTTAGTGGACTTGTAATAATTGACAACTTTCCCCTCTGCAGTTCTTTGGGTATATTGAGTGAAAACTGTTTTACTGCCATTAGCAGATTCCCGCACAAAACTTCCAGATGAAGCACTGCGTGTTGTTACTGCCTGCAATGAGCCGCAATGATGTCCGGTAAAGACAGTCTTCCCTCCACTCATCGCCATAGAACTTTTCATAGCAAAACCGTCTGGGCGAATCAAAGAAACAGCCATTGATGACGAGTTGTCCGCAGAAGAAGTTTCCAGATACGATTCAAAATTGAAGTCGTAAGTTAATTTTTGCGGAGTAAACAGGGTTGGCGTCGGGCGCTTTGAATAGATTTTAAACTTCCCGGCAGGAATTAATTTTGTATGGACTGGATGTCCAAACGGAATAGTTATATCCAAAGAATTTAATTTTGCTCCGCATTTCGGACAATATACAGCATCATCTTCCGGTTCTTTTTCATCGGGATATTCATCCTCACACCCCCCGCCGCACTTGCCATCACATGGTGTTGGAGGGGGATTGTCCCCATTGTTTGGAGGCATATTTGCCAAGAGTAATCCCGGGACAAAGAATACGAGCAAAAGTAAGTTTATCGCTTGGGATATGGTATTCTTAAGCATCAGATGTCAACCTCTCTGTATTCGATATCAGTTCTTATAAGAGAAAAGGAACGTATTGCCTTGGTAAAAACTTATTCCGTGGCATGTCGATGTTGGGGAGCCATCTGTTTTGAGCATCTGGTAGCGGCAAACTCCGTTTTCGTCAAAATCTGCAGCGGTTAGAATCTTTACCAGAGTTCCATCAAGGAATGTTGTTCCAGTGGTATAGATTACCAACCGGATATTCAAATCGGCTAGGACCTCGGAAAGAATGATTTTCCCTTCAATAAGTTTTGTCCCATCATCAAAGGTGTCAATTACTTTGTAATACCCATCCGCTTTATGCGTCGAACTGGCAAGAATACAAACTTGACTGGTAGCCATGATAGGACCATTTTCCCCAAGCCGGGCAACGATATTGTAGCGACCTGATTTTTTGCCATAGAAGGAAATATTAGTTCCGGAAGCAGTATTGTTTCGAAATATCATAATTTTATTGTCACTTTCAAGAACCGCTTCTGCTGGGATCTTCGTATTTTGCCAACTGCGTTCAATTCCGACAATCGAGTATGGAACTCCGGCAAAAGCAGCTTCAACGACCTTGACAACCATTTCACCAGAAACAGTCGCGCCATTTGCAGGTGTGAATTCAGCCAATACGCTGAACGTACCAGCTTCATTGAAACGATATGGTATTTTAGTATTTTCAGTAATAAAGGTTAAATGATCGTTGCCTATTGTTGCAATTGCGCTACCGGAAATCTTATCTGTCGGTCTGACACTTAAAAGCAAAGCATCGCCTTTGCGGATTGTTATCGTCGAAGAGGAAAGAATGTTGGTTTCTTTCCATTCCACATTCTGTGTTGTTTCTGATCCGCCGCGATTTACCGTGATCACTGTTCCGGCTTCGGGAGACAATTCCACATTGGTATAGAATTGATTTTTTACGCTGTCCAGAACCTGGGGAACAACCAAAGTCAATTCCCCATTGGCAACTCTCGTGTCTGTGTTTTCTGTCCATACTATGTTGTTTGCATCGCCATATGGCTTTTTATTGCCGGCAATGGAGGAAACTTGAATTTCTGTTATAGCAACGCCCCCCATGCTGCCTTCAATACACAGCGGAGATGTAAGAGAAATCGTCGGGATGTGGTTTTTCTGCAACATAACCATGCGATGATCAATCCAGTCAGCCACAGAGTTACTGTTGTTGTCCGGTCCGTTCAGATTCAAAAGTCTGACTTGATTTATTCTTAATGCTTTGTTTTGATCGATATTATTCCAGATCAATTTTGCATTGTATGTTCCTGCAGCCAACATCGGCAAGTAGAAACGAATTGTTGACGAAGCGCTTGCTTTAGAGGTGAGTTTTTTCGCTTTACAGAGCGTTCCAGCGATTTCCAGATCCAGCTCAAATTCAACATCGTTTTCTGAAGACAGGGCGTTCTGGCCTGTAACCTCGAACACATACACGCTCTTGGAAGGAATCATTATCTGATATGATATATGCCCTTTTCGATTCAAACAGTCAACAGAATTTCCATTAGAATACCAGCCATTAGAAGAAGATGTGTAATTCTTACCTGGCAAAGTTTGCAATGCCTGAGGATTCCCGGAGAAATCAGGTATCAACGGATTGGAAAGAGCAAATTTAACTTCTTCGTAATCATCAACCCCATCTCCATCTGTGTCAGCTGAAGTAGGATTGGTAAAGAAGACATACAATTCCTCATAATCTGTCAAACCATCGTTGTCGGTATCTGGATTGAAAGGATCAGTATTCTTGTTTCTTTCAACTCTATCTGGAATTCCATCAAAGTCAGAATCTTTCTGCCAGCTGATTGCTTCCGCAAGAAGAGCTTCATCATTATCCGTGTGCCACAAAGCACTGCCAAAAGTAGTTCTGGCAAAATTCGGTCCAGCCCAGGAAAGTTGCAATGCGGCCTGTATGTTTTTCTTGAAATAGCCAAGTTCCAGCAGGTGAGTTCCTGCGTCCAAATAAATATCAACATAACGATCATTACTACCGCCTTTGCGGAAGTTAATTAAAACGGCTTTATCCAATGCCAGTTCAGCGCCGCCATTGGCATTAAGGTAGAATCTGTAAACTCCAGCTTTTGCAATATCAAAATAGCCTTTGATGAACAAAGCTAGATTATTGGAACGACCGGAAGTAAGAATATTCCCTTCAGTGTTGCTCTGATTTATTGACTTAATCGTATCTGTTTTATACGGCAACAATGATTCAAATTCTGGATAAGCAGAGAATGAATCACTGTAGTATTTGATGACCCCGCCAGACAGAATATTAGAGATGGAGTCTTTGGGGTTATTGGTCGGAGCCAATTTGGGATCGGACCCCAAGAGAAATTCCTGATAATTTGTCAAACCGTCCTGATCATAATCATCTTCCGCTAAAACCGCAGCATTGCCGAAATATTTTTGTTTCCACTCAAAATACCTCTTTTCCTCTTCCGTAAAATCAGGTAACACCTGAATTATCGGACTCTTGTTTGATTCAAAACCGGCAGCATCAACCGCCGATACACTATATGTATATACTCCATCAGGGCATACGGTTCTGGGAATTCCGGAACAGGTTGTACTCTGGCTCGTAGCAACCAGAGTATTTCCACGATATATATTATAATGGTTAACAACAGCACCTTGAGCCGGAACATATTTCCAGCTGAGCGTAAATGAACCGGGATAGGTTTGATACTGCAGCTTGTATGGGAATGTAACCGCACTTACAGGAAAAATGAATTCAGAGTTCCCCTCTGCATTGACTATATTTTCTGTTATGATACCTTCCTGTGGATTATCGGTAGTTTTTATTCCAATTCCAAATTTTATCTTGGAAATTGAACGTATCCAATCTTCTCCACCAGCAACAGGGATATTGATTGTCATGTCGTAGATGTGCCCGGCATATACCGGTACAGTTAAAGATTTTCCTGTAATAGTGAATGTGCGCGTATCATCTTGAGCTGTTTTTTCTGTCCATGGTTCGCTCGGATAATGCGGAGTTACATTGGTTAGAGTAATAACGGCATTGTTGATTCCGCAAGAAAGTTTTAACGGAACCAGTTTCCAGCTTGCAACCTCATTATATAACTTCTGTCGAGTTGCGTCGGCGATGTTCTGATCGCGATACACGGCCGCGAGCTGGAGTATACTGTCAAACA
>CALGPR010000103.1 GCA_937960425.1 uncultured Lentisphaeria bacterium | reverse complement strand
ATCTTTGTTGACCGTTCTGTTGCTGAATCCGGTAATCTGGTGGTTGGCGCCAATGAGGATGGGTATCACTACGTGAATTATAACTTTGATCGAGACAAAGGCGATCTGGAATTGACAGTCGGCGATATTGCAACAGTGCGGGCAGGGGATCCATGCCCTGTAACCGGACAGCCACTGATGTTGACCCGCGGGATTGAGGTCGGGAATATTTTTCAGCTCGGGACAAAGTATACGGAAAGTATGAATTGCAATTACCTTGATGCTAACGGCAAATCTCATCCGATGATTATGGGGTGCTACGGTATCGGTGTCGGTCGTGCAATGGCATCTGTTCTGGAACAATCCAACGACCAGTATGGCCCGATCTGGCCGATGTCGATTGCTCCCTATCAGGTTCAGCTTTGCGCACTGCAGCCCAACAAGGAAAATTGTGGTGAAAAATCTGATGCCCTTTACAAACAATTGACAGCAATGGGTGTCGAAGTATTGTACGATGATCGCGGAGAAAAAGCCGGCTCCATGTTCAGCGATGCTGATTTGATCGGTATTCCGCTCCGTGTGATTGTTTCGCCGAAGACACTTGCTGATGGTGAAGTGGAGTTTAAATTCCGTGGTGCAGCTGAAAGCACCCGGTATAAATACGAAGAAATCTGTGATGTAATCAAGGCGGCTATTGCCGCCGAAATGGCAAAATATGCTTGATTTACTACAAGGAGTCTCAATATGTGGGATTATAATAATAAGGTAATGGATCACTTTCTCCATCCTCGTAATGTTGGAGAAATTGCGGATGCTGACGGATCCGCGGAAGTCGGGAATATCAGTTGCGGAGATGCACTGAAATTAACGTTCAAATTAGATAAAGACGGCCGGATATGCGATGCAAAATTCAAAACTTTCGGTTGTGCCAGTGCTATTGCATCGAGTTCCGCACTGACGGAGTTGATCAAAGGAATGACCTTGGAAGAGGCATCCCGAGTCACGAATAAAGATATTGTTGCTGTGCTTGGAGAATTGCCGGAAGAAAAAATTCATTGTTCGGTTATGGGCATGGAAGCGTTGCAGGCGGCGATTGCCCAATACAAAGGAGAAGCAAATCCCTTTGAAACAGAAAACGACCATGACGGTCGCATTGTCTGCCGCTGCTTTGGCGTGACGGACGTAAAAATCCGTAAGGTAGCCCGGGAAAATAATCTTCATAAGGCTGAGGATGTTACCCATTATTGTAAGGCAGGCGGCGCCTGTGGGTCCTGTTTGAATGACATTCAGGAAATTCTGGATGACATGTGGCAGGAAAAAAATCAGGAGAAAAATGAATCTCCCGCGAATGAGTTTGATTCCCTTTCATTGGTTCAGAAGATTTTTCGGATTCAGGAAGTTCTGGACAAGGAAATCAAGCCGTTGCTTGATCGTGACGGCGGCAGTGTTGAATTTGTCGATCTGACTGGCGACCAGGTGACTGTCCGTTTGTGTGGTCGTTGCGCCAGTTGCCCGGCATCATCGGTGACGTTGAAACATACTGTCGAAGACAAATTGCGTGAATTTGTATCCAACAAGCTGACGGTCAAGAGTGTTTAGAAAAGAGGGCCGTTATGATGAATTCAGAAGCAAAGGTCATATATTTTGACAATAATGCAACGACGGCGATAGATCCTGCCGTCTTTGCGGCAATGGAGCCTTTTTTAAAGGATTATTATGGAAATCCCTCCAGTATCTATTCCTTCGGCGGTCGGATTGCGGCCTGTGTGGAAAAGGCACGCACCCAGGTTGCGGAGCTTCTTGGCGCGGTACATCGAGATCAAGCCGGACATGCAACAGAAGTGATTTTTACCAGCTGTGGGACAGAAGGCGATAACGCTGCAATTTTGAGCGCGCTTTCTACGAATACCGGCAGGCATAAAATTGTCACCAGTAAAGTCGAACATCCTGCCGTTCTGAACTTGTGCAAGGAACTGGATCGGCGCGGTTATACTGTTGTTACCGTTCCGGTGGACGGGAAGGGACGGCTGGACATGGAGTTTCTCCGCAATGCGGTTGATCGTGATACTGCTGTTGTATCAATTATGTGGGCGAATAATGAGATCGGAAATATTTACCCGGTTCAAGAAATTGGAGAAATTGCCCATTTTTACGGTGCGCTTTTTCATACTGATGCGGTGCAGGCTGTAGGAAAAGTGCCGATGGAGTTGTCGAAAATGCCGATAGACTTTTTAAGTCTTTCTGGCCATAAATTACATGCTCCGAAAGGTGTTGGCGCATTGTATGTCCGCCGCGGGGTTCGTTTTAAGCCTTTTGTGATCGGTGGTCACCAGGAAAAAAGCCGCCGTGGAGGTACCGAAAATGTCGCCGGAATTGTCGCATTAGGCAAGGCCTGTGAGCTTGCTGCCGGAAATATGAATACTGAGTTGTCGCAAGTTCGGGAGTTGCGGGATCGCCTGGAAAAAGGAATCCTCGAAACCGTTCCTGCTGTACGGGTCAATGGCGATATGGATTCAAGGTTGCCGAATACCTCTTCGATCAGCTTTGAATATATTGAAGGAGAGGCTATTTTGCTTCTGCTCAATCAATTTGGTATTTGTGCTTCCAGTGGAAGTGCTTGTACGACCGGCAGTCTTGAACCTTCTCATGTGCTCCGTGCAATGGGAATCCCATATACTTCAGCACACGGAACGATTCGTTTCAGTTTCTCCCGGTTCAATACGCAGGAAGAAGTCGATTTTACTTTGGAAAAGCTGCCTCCGGTAATTGACCGGCTCCGCAGTATGTCTCCCTATTGGAATGAGAAATGATGAACGAACAACAACAGGAACTTCATTATCCGGTAAACTGGACTTACCGGATTGTCGTTGACACAACCAATAAAACTGTTGTGGAAGAAGTGAAAAAAGTGTTGCAGTCATTTGGTTTTGAAGGGATTCTTATCGAAGGTGATGTTTCCGGAACTGGTAAATTCAGGAGTTATCGTTCGGATGTGGTTTTCGATTCCCGGGAAATGATGGAGGCGCTTAGTTCCAGCCTTTCCGGGATTGATGGGGTAAAATTTGTCCTTTGAATAGCTTTTTTTATTTCCAGAGATGGGATGCATCCGTTTTTTTTCATAAAAAGCGGGATTTTTTTAAATATTTTCCTGAGAGAGCGCTTATGACAGTTGAAAATCATAATTTGAATGCTAAAGTTGAAACTGTCAGCTGCTGACTATGCAGTTGAAAACAGGGAAATGGTTTATCAACTTAGACA
>CALGPR010000102.1 GCA_937960425.1 uncultured Lentisphaeria bacterium | reverse complement strand
AGCTACGACACCAATTTACGCAACCTCGTTGCCCGGCATCGGGCAATGACGATCGGAACCGACCCATCGGAAAACTGCCGGCCGGAAAACGATTTTTATTCTGAACAGGCGCTTCTGGTTCAGGAGACTTTCGCACTGTCCAATCCGATTGACCGTGAAAAGTATCTGGACAACAGGCGTTTTGCTTATCTGGATAGTTTGGCTGCATTGCGCCGTTTTACTATCGACGGGGTAATTGCATACAAACTGGAATTGATGCTTTGCGAAAAGTACCAGCCGCTGACGGAAAGTGCCGGGCGCGCCGGACTAGACGAAGTGATACAAGCCATTGCCGCCGCCGGGGCGGACAATCATGATGTAACAGGAGAATAAATTATGGAGAATACCGGTAAAATTGTTGGCGTCAACGGGAATATGCTTACCGTTGAATTTGCCGACCGTGTCCGGCAGAATGAAGTCGCTTATGCCGTTTGCGGTGACGAACGGCTGAAATGCGAAGTCATTCGTGTTCGCGGCAATCGCGCCGATATGCAGGTTTTTGAAAGCACGAATGGCCTTAAAGTGGGAGATGAAGTGCAGTTTACGGATGCTCTTTTGAGTGTTGAACTCGGGCCGGGCTTGCTGAAACAGGTCTATGATGGCCTCCAGAACCCATTGAATTTGCTAGCCGAAAAGTCTGGATTTTTCCTTCAGCGCGGAGTTTATCTGCCGGCTCTGGACTATGAGGCGCTGTGGAGTTGGACGCCGATGGCCTCTGTCGGTTCAAAGGTTAAAGCAGGCGATCGCCTCGGCTATGTCCCCGAAGGAATTTTCAAGCATTATATTATGGTACCGTTCGCATGGAAAGGGACCTTTGAAGTTTCCAGTATTGAAGGTGCCGGGGATCATCGCATCGGCGATGCGATCGCTGTTCTTCGGGATTCAAAAGGGACTGAACGCAAGGTAACCATGGTTCAGGAATGGCCGGTGAAGATTCCGATTAAATGCTATGCAGAAAAGCTGCTCCCGACCGAAACTTTGCAGACGCAAGTCCGAACGATTGACTCGTTCTTCCCGGTGGCTGTTGGCGGAACGTTCTGTACGCCGGGACCGTTCGGCGCGGGGAAGACGGTTTTGCAGCACGCTATCAGCCAGTATGCAGAAGCGGATATTGTGATCATTGCCGCTTGTGGAGAACGTGCTGGGGAAGTCGTGGAAATTCTCCGGGAATTTCCACATCTGGAAGACCCGCGTACCGGTAAGACTTTGATTGACCGTTCCGTGATTATCTGCAATACCAGCAGCATGCCGGTGGCTGCGCGTGAAGCTTCGGTATACACTGCAGTTACGCTTGCGGAATATTATCGCCAGATGGGGTTAAACTGTCTGTTGCTTGCTGACTCGACCAGCCGCTGGGCGCAGGCTCTCCGGGAAATGTCCGGCCGACTTGAAGAAATCCCCGGTGACGAGGCCTTCCCGGCTTATCTCGAATCGTTGATTGCCGGCTTCTATGAGCGTGCCGGTCTGGTACGTCTTAATTCCGGAGAATTGGGATCGGTTACCATTGGTGGATCAGTCAGTCCCGCTGGAGGCAACTTTGAAGAACCGGTAACGCAGGCAACTCTCAAAGTTGTCGGCGCGTTTCTCGGTCTCTCCCGTGAACGTTCTGATGCGCGCCGGTATCCGGCGATTCACCCGCTCGATAGCTGGAGCCATTATCACAGCGTTGTGCCGGATGACGAAATCACCGATGCCCGTATGATTCTCCGCCGCGGGAATGAAGTCAACCAGATGATGAAAGTCATTGGTGAAGAAGGAACTAATATCAACGATTTCTCATTGTATCTCAAGAGCGAATTTCTCGACTATGTGTATTTGCAGCAGAACACCTTTGATAAGGTTGACTGTGCTTCAAGCACGGAACGCCAGAGATACGTTTTCCATAAGGTAGTCACGGTTTTGCGTACCAATTTCGACCACGAAGACAAAGATTTGATGCGGCGCTATTTCCTCGAATTGCGCCAGCTTTTCATCGACTGGAACTATCTGCCGTTCGACACCGCCGAATTCAAGAAGTTGGAGGAGTCCATCGACGCCAAACTCAAGGAGCATGCTGTCAATGCGTAAGATTTATCACAAAATTATTCAAATTCAAGGCAACGTCATTACGGTGGAAGCCGATGATGTCGCTTACAACGAGCTTGCAGAGGTTTCCACGTCTCTCGGTACTTCCCTGGCACAGGTTATCCGGCTTCAGGATAACAAGGTCTACTTGCAGGTCTTTGCTGGAAGCCGTGGAATCAGCACCGGCGATGAAGTACGTTTTCTCGGTCGCGAAATGATGGTTTCTTCTTCAGAAGACCTGCTCGGCCGGATTTTCAATGGCCGTGGCGAACCGCGTGATAACCGTCCTCCGGTTGAAAGTGACCGTGTTACCATCGGCGGTCCGTCAGTCAATCCGTCAAAGCGTATTATTCCCCGCAATATGATTCGTACCGGGATTCCGATGATCGACGTTTTTAATACTCTTGTGGAGTCCCAGAAGTTGCCGATTTTCTCTGTTGCCGGTGAACCGTACAACGAACTGCTCGCCCGCATTGCATTGCAGGCAGAGGTTGACGTGATTATCCTCGGCGGGATGGGAATGAAGTACGACGATTATCTGAAGATGCGCAATACGCTTGACGAGCATGGCGCGTTGTCCCGTTCTGTTCTTTTCGTACACACTGCCAGCGACCCGACAGTAGAATGTCTGATGGTGCCGGATATGTCTTTGGCTGTGGCGGAAAAATTTGCACTTGAAGGCAAACGCGTCCTTGTCCTTCTGACAGACATGACAAACTTTGCGGATGCCCTCAAAGAAATTGCCATTACGATGGAACAGATTCCTGCCAACCGCGGATATCCCGGCGATTTGTACAGTCAGCTTGCTTCCCGTTACGAAAAAGCAGTTGACTTTGACGGTGCCGGCTCGATCACGATTCTGGCGGTAACCACGATGCCCGGCGATGACGTAACTCACCCGGTGCCGGACAATACCGGGTACATCACTGAAGGCCAGTTCTATCTGCGCCACGGCCGAATTGAACCCTTTGGATCCTTAAGCCGCCTGAAACAGCAGGTCAATTCCAAAACTCGTGCGGATCACCGCGCTATCATGGATACGATGATCCGTTTTTACTCCGATTATCGTGAAACGCTGGAAAAGCAGTCGATGGGGTTCATGATGAGTGGCTGGGATAAAAAACTCCTGAAATACGGTCAGCTTTTTGAAGCCCGGATGATGGATCTTTCCGTCAATATTCCTTTGGAAGAGGCGCTGGATCTCGGATGGAAGACGCTTGCGGAATGTTTTGAGCCTACGGAATGCAGTATTAAGACCGACCTGGTCAAGGAGTTCTGGCCGAAACAGGCTTGACATTGAGGACGCACAGCAATGGCGAAGATTAAACTGACAAAAACTGAGCTGAAGGCACAGCAGGATGCGCTCAAACGCTACCAGCGCTTTTTGCCGACGCTGCAATTGAAAAAGCAGCAACTGCAAATGGAAATGCGGTTAAGTGCAGCGCGCCTGAAATCCAATGAGGAGCAGGAAGAAGTCCTTCGAGACAGCCTTTCGGTCTTCGTGGGTGTTTTTGGCGACGCGGCGCTTCGCGCGGCACTTCCCAAAATTTTGCGTATCCGCAATGTTGAAAAGTCGTATAGCAATATTGCCGGTGTGACGGTTCCGGTTTTTTCCGGCGTCAACTTTGAGCATGAAGCATATGATTTGTTCGTTACGGAACCGTATTATGATGCGGCAATCAAAGCCGTAGAAGAAGTGATTTCGCTCCAGGAAGCGCGGAAAGTTCTTGAGGAGCAGCACCGTCTGCTTCGTCGAGAACTGAATACGACTACTCAGCGGGTGAACCTCTTTGAAAAGGTAAAGATTCCTGAATGCAAGGAAAATATCCGCAAAATTCGTATCTACATGGGTGACCAGGATACCTCTGCCGTGGCAAGAAGTAAAATTGCCAAAGGCAAATCACAGGAGCCGGCAGCATGATTATTCCGATGAAAAAAATATTGCTTTTAACGTTGCGTGAAGACCGTGAAGCTACGGTCGATCGTATTGCCGAGCTGGGAGTCATGCACGTTGTGAGCGAGAAGTTGGCTGATTCTGCTGATCGGCAGGAGACGCAGAAGCTTCTGGCAGCGCAGTCGCGAGCGATTTTAATGCTTCAGTCGCGCAAAGTCAAACCGGCAGAAAAACCGGTTGTTACAGATGCTGCGCAACTGTTGAATACGACCTTATCGCTGCTTGCAGAAAAGGACCGCGGTTATACGCGATGTATTAGGTATTTAAATAAAAAGTTGAATACGACCTTATCGCTGCTTGCAGAAAAGGACCGCACGACCAAAACTCTTGATGAAGCGGAAAAAGCAGTTGATAAACTGAAGCTCTGGGGCGATTTCGATGCGGGAACCATCGCTGAACTCAAAGATAAAGGGATTTTCGTGTATCTTTGTGAGTGCGCATCCGGCGAGTTCTCCCGTTATGAAGAAATGGATAACGTGCTTGTTCAGCGTGTCAATGAATCCGATGGGCGAGTTGCTTTTGTTGTGATTGCGCACGAGCATCTTGAAAATGACGCTGTTCCTGCTGTTATTCTGCCATCAGTAACCTATAGCCAGGCGTTGGCAACTGTGGAAAATTCCCGTACCAGCCTGGCACAAATTGAGCAAAAGCTTGACCTTGCCGCTCGGGATTTGCCAGTGCTGCTGAAAGCTCGTGATTTCAGCAACGGAGTTCTGGAAATTCAGACGGCACGGGATGGAATGGGCGATTATCAGGAAGTTTGTGCCCTGACTGGGTATATTCCGGCAGACCGCTCAGAAGAACTAATTCAGGAAGCTCATAAACAAGGCTGGGCGCTTTCGCTGACTGATCCCGGCGAAGAAGATAGAGTGCCAACGTTGATCAAATTGCCGCGTTGGGCAAAAATTGTCAAACCGCTTTTTGACTTCCTCGCGATTGCTCCCGGGTACCATGAACTGGATGTCAGTGGCGCTGTACTCTTTTTCTTCACAATTTACTTTGCGATGATTGTGGGAGATGCGGGGTATGGCATGATTCTGTTGATCGGAACCCTTTTCGGAATGGTTAAATGCCGCCAAAAGCCGGCGGCGCAACTGCCGCTCCGGTTGCTGGTGCTCCTTTCCAGCGCGACCATCATCTGGGGAGTTTTAACCAACAATTATTTTGGAATGTCCCTTGGATTTATGAGTTGTTACCAATTGAATCTGCTTTGTGATCCGGAGACAAAAGACGCAAACTTGCAGGCATTCTGTTTCCTGCTTGCCTTTGCTCAAATGGCTCTCGGCCATCTCTGGCTGATGGTTGTCGATTTCAAGGTAAAAAATGTTTTGAGCAACCTCGGATGGTTAATGTTTATGGCAGCCAATGGGATCCTTGCATTGAAAATGATCGCTTATCCCGGGGATTTCCCGATGATAATGTATGTCTTCTACGTCATCGGATTTTTCCTGATTATGATCTTCGGAGTCAACTGGAAAGATGCCGGGCAGATCTTCAATATGCCCTTTACCTTCATCAGCAGCTTTGTTGACATTCTCAGTTATATCCGTTTGTTCGCAGTCGGCATGGCGGGATTTTACATTGCGTCAAGCTTTAATCTCATTGCCACGAACGCATCTTCCGGGATCGGGGAACTCATTCCCGGAGTCGGTCCAATTGTCGGCTTTATCGTTGCGGTAATTGTATTGCTCATAGGGCATTCGCTGAACATAGCCCTTTGCCTCATGGGGGTACTCGTTCATGGCGTTCGACTCAATACGCTGGAATTTGCCAACCATGTCAATTTGTCCTGGGCCGGATTCAATTTCGTCCCATTGAAGAAAATGAAAAATAATACTCAAGAGATCAACTAACAAGGAGATAATATTATGGAACTCGAAACAATGCAGGCGTTGTGCAACGGTGGTCGTTACGCTGCAATCGGTTTGTCCGCGATCGGATCCGCAATTGGTATCGGTATGGCTGGTATGGCTGCAATTGGAGCTATGAAAAAGCTTTATGCCCAGAATAAACCGGCACCGTTTATGCTTGTTGCTTTTACTGGTTTCCCGATTTCGCAGACTCTTTACGGCTTGATCACAATGTTTCTGCTCAGTGACAATGCTCAAAATTATCCGCAGTCTCTTCTGGTCGGTATCTTTTGCGGACTTGCGATGGGCGCTTCTGCCATGTTCCAGGGCAAGGCGGCTGCCTGCGCATGCGATGCGCTCGCGGAAACTGGAAAAGGAATGACAAATTATATTTCCATCCTCGGTATTATTGAAACCGTTGCCATCTTTGCATTCGTTTTCATTCTGATGATCTGATCCCTCTTCAACCGGCTCAAACGGCGCACAAAACTGTGCGCCGTTTTTTTTCTCAAGGGGGGCAACACGTCTTTTTCTACAGGCGAAGAAAAGCAATTACTGGACATAAAGGATAGCCCGTTCGGGAAACGTTTTTCGCTCCATCTTTACCGGGAGGGAAAAATGAAAAGTTGAGTTTTATCTGCAATTTTGCGATCCAGCTGAATCTGCCTGTGGTGGAGCGGGATAATCGTTATGTGTCTGCGGCGTTGTTTTGCTCTTTTCAATACCGACTTGATTTCCCATGCAAATCAAGTCGGTATTTTCTGACGCAAGTATTTATCCTGGTCAGGCTTCTACAATGTTTTTCTGAAAAGCTGTTTTAACTTTTATCGTCCGCAATTTTAAATCCCGGAAAAAGAACCATAAGAAAGGCAAACTTGTTGCAAACGCGAGTAAATCAGATGCCGCCTGCGTAAATTCAATCCCAGTCAACTGAAAGTAATGAGGGAGAATGATAATCAGCGGCAGAAAATAAATCCCCTGCCGTGTGGAAGAAATTACCACCGCGGAAGCGGCTTTTCCAGTGGATTGGAAAAGCATATTCGCCAGGAC
>CALGPR010000101.1 GCA_937960425.1 uncultured Lentisphaeria bacterium | reverse complement strand
ATCCTTATCCCGATTTGATAGACAATTACCGCAACAATAAAGGCTAAAATCGTTGTATAGCCGGCGGAAAAAAACATCCACTTCCAGGAACCCGTTTCTTTTCTGATCGCAGCAAGCGTCGCAACACACGGGGCGTAACCGACAATAAAAATCAACATGGCTATCGCCCGAATCCGGTTCCATTGCGGATTCGTTGCCAAAATTTCAGCAAGTTCTTCTCCCTCATCTTGTGGAGCATCCCCTTCCGCCAATACTGCATTTTCCCCCATCGTGTATGCCGTTGCCAATGTCCCAAGAATCACTTCTTTTGCCGCCACGCCGCCAATTAATGCAATATTTTCCCGCCAGTCAAACCCGGCAAGTTCGGTAACCGGAGTCAGAAATTCCCCAATTTGCCCGGCATAGGAAGAGCGCAGTTGTTCCCCCGCATTCTCGCCTTCTGTATGGGGATAATACATCAACGCCCACATAATCACATTAACAGCCAAAATTACTGTTGCAGCTTTCTTGATGAACATTTTTGTCCGGTGCCAGGTATCTGTTAAAAGCCCACGCACAGTCGGCAGATGATAAATCGGCAGTTCCATTACGAACGGGGTTTGTTCTCCACGCACCAGAAAACGGCGCAGCACCCACGCCGACCCCAAAGCAAAACACCAGGACATCACCCACAGGATGAACATCACCATCCCTTGGCACACAGAAAAAAATGCGGCGATCAGCATCGCATAGACCGGCATCTTTGCCCCGCAATTCATAAACGGCACCACCAGAATTGTCAGAAGACGGTCTTTTTCTTCCCGCAATGCCCTGGTGGCAAGCACACCGGGAACAGCACAGCCTCCAGCGCCTAATCCACCGGAAATAATCAATGCCAGAATCGATTTTCCCTGAAGACCGAAAGTCCTGAGCAGACGATCCATGATAAATGCCGCCCGGGCAATATATCCAGAGTCTTCCAACATGGAAATAAACAGAAACATGAAGAAAATCAAAGGCACAAAGCCAATCACTCCCCCTACTCCGGCAATAATTCCATCGCAAACCATCGACTGTAACGCTCCGGCAGCGATATGAGTGCGGGCAAACTCATCAAACAACGAAAACAAATACCGTACCGCGCCGTCGGGACTTTCCCAAACGCCCCCGCCGATAGGAATGTAACGCCATTCTTCAGCGAGTTTAAATACCAGTGTAAACAGTAAATAAACCACCAGGCAGAGAACGACAGGTCCGCCGATCCGGTGACATACTACCCGGTCAATTTTATCCGAAAGCATAACATTCTGATTCTTGGCATATCGGCAAACAGAGCGCGTAATGCCATCGGCGACAGCATAGCGGGCTTCGATCACCGCGGTTGCGGAATCTTCGCCGGAATGATTTCGGATCATCTTTTTTGCAGAAGCAATTGCGGTCTTCACATGTTCCCATTCCCGATGGTGAGAACACTTCATTCCCCAGAGTGTTTCATCCTCCAGCAGCCCAAGTGCGAGAAAACGAGGGGGAAGTCCAAGATCAGACATATGAATTGCCAGTTCTTCCTCGACAAGATTCAACGCCGGCAGCAATTCATGACTGTACGGCAAATCAAACGCATGTTTCCGCGGCTTTGTCCACGCTTCAACCACTGCGGCTTTCAATTCCTTCATACCACTGACCCGCGAGCCATTGACAGCAACAACCGGAATCCCGAGCAAAGCCGCAAGCCCGGGCAAATCAATTTTTGCCCCCCGCTGTTCAGCAATATCCAGCATATTTACCGCCAGCACCATCGGCTTATTCAGCTCCATTAGTTGCACGGTCAGATAAAAATTACGTTCAAGGTTGGAAC
>CALGPR010000100.1 GCA_937960425.1 uncultured Lentisphaeria bacterium | reverse complement strand
CGGCTGGTTATCTCGAAAAATCCAAAATAGGCAATGGCCGCCCTGGACGTGTTCGCATTGATCGCAACAGTCTTGAGAAATTCTTGCGCAGCAAAGTCACGAACCGCAAAAAACGTGTCCGCCAAATGGCTCCTTCCGTAAAAGGTGGATTTCGGGTCCGCGCCTCAGAAGAATAAGTTTCATCAGCATTCACCGTTTATTCGGATCGACGAATAAACGGTGGATGCTTGGAATGTCTAAAACTACATAAATCATAAGAGGAAAACAATGAATCAAATCATTACTTGTACGAAAGAAATCATTGAACATGATAATGAAATCATTCCGCTCAATCCCCAATCAGAATCTTTGATCCAGGCATCGAGAGTTAATCAGGCTATCTGCGATGAAGCCGAGGCCGGTCGAGCCCATGGCAATATGACGATAGACAACGGCTGTTTGCTTTTGACCCGAGGAGTATTCAAAATAAAATTGAATCAGCAAGGGCCGTATTGCTTTCAAAAACGCAACGCTGAGCCATTGGATTTTTATTCTGGTGGAGAGCCGCTTATTGAAGAGTTTTGCAAACCGGTTAATGGCAGCGAATTGTGGAATACCCAATTACTGTATTTGCGTGCATCAGTTTGGGGGTATTCAACTTTCTTAGATTGCAAGCCTGACTACTTTGGTATATATAATTCTGAGTATCAACAAGCAAAAATTCTTGGTGAAAAATGGGGACTTTCAGGACATTGGGGGGACAAGAACAGATTGCATGGTACGGGTAATTGGAGTCCGGATGATTCCGTTCTGACTACGGAAGGCGATTGTTCTGGAGATCAATATATTGTTACAGATGCAAATAATGTTTCGCAATATCGCATTGAAAAAATCCAAACGCCGCAAGGAGTGATGTTCTTGCCGTTCTTATACTTGAAGCGGCCCGAATTTTTTGGGTCGCGCCGTGTTTTTTTCCCTCCAGAAGAAAATATCGCTATTTGGTACCGGGCAGGATTTTGTAACGTTCCTAAAATAGTGATTGTCCACAATCCGGATTTAATGTTAAAAGCAAACATTTTCATAGAGGCGATTATGGGGTGTATTCCGGGCGGGAAAGCTGCTATTGCTAAAACTGATTTTGCCACACTGCGAGGACGCGAAATTTGGATTTTTATTAACAACCCCAAGGATCGTGATGAGGTAGAATTTGTAGTAACTTTGACCGCTCGGTTGCGGCGGGAATATATGACATCGCATACTATCTGCAATATGAATGGAGCGGTAAGGGAATTGTATGATCACGACCTTGCTTCTCTTGCCGAGCAAAACAGTATCTTTGTCCCGGATGAATTGCGGCGCGAATATCTTGGCGACTTGACAAATTTGATTGCAAAATACGTCCCGACCTCGATCATTGATGGTATTTTGAATGCCGGAGAAGTCATTTGCATTCAGGAGCACGATTTGCCAACGTTGCTGTTGGCGCTCCATTTTGCTGCACAGCTTAGTACCGGCTGCAATGTTTTCGATGAATTGTGGCCGGTGAAAGGGAAAAAAACAATGCTAGCGATCATCGACCACGAAGATATTGCATTTGCCGCCAAATATTTTGCGGCTGGCCGGATTGCGGATTGCCGAATTGCGGATTGCCGAATTGCGGATTGCCCGATAAACGAACGGCAGCGGGCTTTTGCCGCCTTGCGTAAATCAGCGGAAGTTGTGATCATCGCGGCAAAGAAGTTGCTGACAATGCAACCGGATGCTTGTGGTGATGTAATCCAGGCTTGTTTGAATAAACATGTCGGCGTCGTACTGGTCTCTGACACGGAACTTTTGCCGGAGGTAAAACGTTGCGTTTCGAAAACGTTTACGGCCAACCGCCTTGACGGGAAAGGCAATTTGACTATTGCGCTGGCAGACCAAGATGGCAAAAATGCGGTCAAGGCAACATTCGATGGGGCAGGGAAATGTATAAGCGCACATCCCATGTCAGAAAAAGAATGTGATGGGCTCACTTTGGGTAAGACCGTTGCCTCGTTGCCGCCTTCAGATATCAGTCAGCTGGAAGCCTTTAATATCAAGG
>CALGPR010000099.1 GCA_937960425.1 uncultured Lentisphaeria bacterium | reverse complement strand
CTTGTCCATAATCAGGCGGGAGGCTGCACTTCCGCATCCGACAAAAGGAATCCCCGCATCTTCCAGCAGTTTCTGCAACCGGCCATCCTCGCCGAATCCGCCATGAAGGACCGGAAAAATCAACTTGGCGGTGCGGAGTTCTTCATTCAATTCACAATTGTGCATATCCACTTCCCGGATTTGATATCCTGCAGAGCGAAGTGCCTGCGCAACAGCAGCACCGGAACGAAGCGATATCTCCCGTTCGGTACTATCGCCTCCTTTGAGGACAACGACCTCTGGAGATGGCACTTGAGCGTACAGTTTCTGTAAAGACATATTGTCTGCAAAACAATATTCCGGAGTCAGATATACGCCGAATTTATCCGCGACAGCACAGCGGGCCTGAATCAGCAAAGCAAGGACATCCGCTTCTGTCGCATTGCCATGATTGATGATGTAATTCGCATGGATCGGACTGATTTCCGCATCACCGTATCGGCAACCTTTGAGTCCGGCTCGATCCAGAAGCTGACCTGCGGAAATTTCTCCGGCAACGTTGCGGAAGGCACACCCTGCGCTGCGACCTTTAGGTTCATTATCATGGCGGAGATTCTGAAAATACTGTACTTTTTCGACCGCTTCTTCCGGTCTGATAATATCACCGCAGCGGAAAATGGCTGCAGTCAACAACACTTGGTTGGGAATAGAGGAATCGCGATAACGCCATTCCAACTCCGTTCCTTCAGCACTCCATGGTGTTCCGTCAAGGTAAAACCCGGACAGTTCCAGTACAAATTCTCCAATACTGACGCCATGGGCACCGGCATTCATTCGCAGAGCGCCTCCCACCGTCCCCGGGATACCCACCAGTGGAGCAAAATCCCCATATCCGCGGCGTGCGCAACTGCGGGCCAAATCGCCCAGGCGAACCCCGCAACCAGCAGTAAAATGATTTCTTCCGTACTGAATCCGTACAAAATCATTTTGACGGAGACGGATAACGACACCATCAAAATCAGCGTCCCCGCCAACCAGATCTGAACCGCTGCCAACGCAAAGCACTGACACATTTTGTTTGTGCAAAAAACGCAACACATTACCCAACATGATATCATCAATTGGTTCCAGCACAAGAGGCACTTTACCCCCAACGCCTAATGTCGTTAATTCGCGCCACGTTACATCAGACTTGATTGGCAATTCGGGAAACTCAGCTTCCAAAGAAGAAGCGACTGCACTGCTGTCCATCATTTTTTTATCCTTCAAAAAACAGTATTGACTACTGTGGTAATAATTATTTATGATACACTTGTACCGGATCAAAGATCAATTCCCCTTCTTCCACCAGAGAATCGCCGTCGAGGCGCCGATAGAAACAACTTCTATGACCGGTATGACACGCGGCTCCGCCGATTTGTTCTACTTTGAAGATCACAGCATCCAGATCACAATCAAGGTAAATTGCCCGGATCAATTGAACATTGCCGGATTCCTCGCCTTTACGCCACAATTTTTTGCGAGATCGGGAATAATAGGTTGCCCTTCCTGTGGCGAGGGTTTCACGCCATGCCTCTTCATTGATATATGCCAACATCAGGATTTCATTGGTCTGCGCATCCTGAGCGATTGCAGGAAGCAATCCAGTTTCCTTGGGAAAATTCAATTCAATCATTATTGTTTACCAGTTTTTCTCGTTTTTTTGTCATACAGTAATGCGGCAAATGACAAGCCAATCCTTTCCGGCAGGGAAGTAAGGAGCCATGATCCTGAATTCAGATACCATTGTTCCCTGTTGAACGAAAAACATCCCATCCAAGGCTTTCCGCTAAGAGTTTAAAACGCTCCTCAAAAAAACAGAGTTGCATTGCCATTAAAATACATTTTTTCTACATCTTTACAAGCATTTCAGGATGTTTTTTCAAGATTCCCCATCGTGATTTGTCTTACTTGTTCATCTTGTTATGGATAGTGATTTTTTACTTCAATTTCATGGCTGAGAATGGTGCATTTCCAATGGCAAAGATGCAATCTTTCGGCAGAGAGCAGGCTTTTTC
>CALGPR010000098.1 GCA_937960425.1 uncultured Lentisphaeria bacterium | reverse complement strand
CTTTCCAAGTTACTGGTAATCACGCGAATGGAAATACCATTTTCCAATGCGCGAAGCTGTTCAAGTTTTTCACAATTTTCAAGTTTTCCGGTCGGGAGCTTCACAAATCGCTCTAAAGCAGCGCGGCGATAGGCATAAAGGCCCCAATGCAGGTACACCGGCATATCTTCGCCTCCCTCCCGTAAATAGGGGATCAGCGCGCGACTGAAGTAGAGTGCATGCCCATCGTTTGCAATGACCACCTTGACGTTATTGGGACTGGCGAGTTTTTTGCGATCTCCAGGAACCGCGACAGTTGCCATTTCACAACCTGCATCCGCACGAACACATTCAATCAGCTCGTCAATGACGGAAGAAGGAATCAACGGCTCATCACCCTGTACATTGATAATGATATCCGCATCAAGCCGGGCAACCGCTTCATAAATCCGGTCAGTCCCGGAGGGATGATCTGCCCGGGTCATGACAACATTGCCGCCAAAGGCTTTGACCGCATTGAAAATCAATTCATGATCCGTCGCAACAAGCACTTCATCCGCGCAGGATGCTGCAGCTTTTCTGTACGTGTGTTCTATCAATGGCTTCCCGCAAAGATCAGCAAGCATTTTCCCTGGGAATCGGCTGCTGGCATATCGTGCGGGAATAACTACCACAACCCGTTCTTTCATCATATCTCAATCCTTCCGGCTAAAACTCTGTTTCAATTCATCCACCGCCACAGTAACCGTTCCGACTTTGCCGACGACAATGCCGGCAGCATGATTGGCGATTTCTGCGGCTACCTCCGGCGGAGCGCCGGAAATCAGCGCCAGAGTATAGGCGGCAATTACCGTATCCCCCGCGCCGGAAACGTCAAAGACCCCCTGAGCCCACGTCGGAATCGCAACCATATCACAATCCCGGCGAAAAAGAGCCATCCCCTGCGCCGCAAGCGAAATAATCAATTGTTCCGGCGCCCACCATTTCAGTAGAGAAGAGGCCACTTTCCCCGGTCAAGGCAGGACGCCATCGCAAAGGCTTCACAACGGTTCGGTTTCATCACGGTCAGATTTTTTACCGGTTTAATATTGCCGGGCTTCGGATCCAGCGCGGTAATCACCCCCCGTTCCCGGGCCGCCGCAATCACCGGTTCCAGAAGAGATTCGGTTACAACACCCTTGGCATAATCTTCAAATATCACAGCATCGACTTCTCCGGAACGGATGATTCGAATCAGTTCGGTAACAAGTTTTGCCGTCAAATCACCGTCAATTGGATCAGCGTCTTCATAATCCAGGCGAATCAATTGTTGATTCCCTGCCAGGACGCGCTGCTTCCGCGTCGTCCGTCGTGACGGGTCGCGCAAAATCATTTCTGTAGCAATCCCGTATTTCTTCAACTCTGCAAGCAGTTCGTCGCCAATATCATCATTACCGATCACCCCGAAAGCAAAAACTTTTCCTCCGAGAGTCACAATATTGCGCATCACATTCGCTGCGCCGCCCAGGCAACAATCACGGCGTTTGACTTCAACAACGGGAATCGGGGCTTCCGGTGACAACCGTGTTGCTCTGCCCCGCAGGTAAACATCAAGCATCAAATCCCCGACAACAGCAATACGGGCGTTGCGAAATAATGGCAAATACTCGATCGGCAATTTCATTTTGCTGCTGGCTCCAACTGTTTTATGGCATCTTCTGCAAACGCAGTAATATCCAATGTATATTCCGGGCATTGCGGAGTACCCTTATTCTGCATAATCCGGTTGCGGATTGTCGTAAAAGCAGAGACATCGTCCCGCAAGGAAGCATAATCTTCAGAAGAGATCCTATCGACATTTTCATGCAAGAAGATTGCCTGGTTATTGACTGCATCGGCAATAAGTTGAAGTTCGCCAAGCGCATTTTTGTTTTCAGGACGATCGTATTCGTTGACTTTTTTCCGCAACGCATCGAAGTTGCCGAGCGCGGTCTGTCGTATGACCCGATCTGCCCAGATATTTTCCTGCCGCATTTGCCACGGAATTGCAATGGCGATCGTTATCTGTAATATAATGATAAGAAAAAAGATCGCGACAGCAAGAATGGAAACGGCATCCCGTTTGAATGGTACAGTCGGGGCCAGATTGTTATTTGGGTTTTTGCTCATAATGCAATCTCTTTTTCTCATTCTCTGTTTGTCTGTTATTTTTGATAAAGTACAGTCAAAACAATATTTTACAAGTACAAATCAGCAAGACGCCAAGGAGATTCCCAGAATCCCACCGGTACCCGGTCTTGGTATTTGCTTCAAAAAAGGAATTAATGCTCTGAAAACGAAAGGGGGGTTCCTTTCCAGAACCAAAGCCA
>CALGPR010000097.1 GCA_937960425.1 uncultured Lentisphaeria bacterium | reverse complement strand
ATAATTATGGAAAAAATCAATTTTAAAATAATAACTATATTTACTATATTTTTTTCTTTGTTATTAAGCCTTTTTCTCTACAAATCTGTTCTATACAGGAAAGATGAGTCTCCTCAACTTATAAACAATAGAGCTGTACTAAGTTTTATATATAGAAAATTGTATCGTTATTCATTACAATATGGAAAATTTCCAAAAGATCTTGATGAATTAGATCTTTCAGAAGAGTCTTTCAAGAAAGCTAATCAATTTGATACACGAATCAACTTAGATCTCTATAACACCATAAAACAATCTGTTATATATTTAGGCGCAGGATTGTCATATGAAGCACATGGTAGATACATTATATTGTTGACTCCTGTAAAATCTGATGGAAAATTATATTTTCATACCAATGGAGAATGGTTTGAACAATCAACTTTGAATGAGTTGAAAAAAAATATTCATGAGGGAAATTACATAATACCTAAAAAACAAAACCTAGATATTGATGAAAATTAAAATTTTTTCAACTTTAAAATGAATAAAATAAATTAACAAGATAGCTCGATTAAAAGAAAGGATACCATCATGACAAAATCAACACAATTTCTCATGCTTTTTGGTGTAGCACTCAATATGACTGGCAGAAATCGTGCCATTCTTCATAATTGGTTATAAATTAGCAAGATAAGCCGGTAATGATTGGTAGATCAATAAAGAGAAAAACATGGGCAAAAATTCCGCACTACGTTTGAACGACGAGGTTTACCACGTCTATAACCGTGACTTGGATCGCGCGATGGTTTTGTCCACGAATGATGAAAAAACTCTCTTTGCCGTACTGATCAGCAAAAAACAGGAGCCTCTTTCTCTATTCAAAAAAGGATATAAAATGGGATTGAAACTTAGTATTGAATCTAAAAATAATGAAAGAGGAAACTTTTCTTTTGCGCTACCACTTTCATCAGATTTTATTGAATTTCTGGGAAAACAAAGTTCCGAAAAACAGCAAATTTTTGAAAAAGCGTTCCCAAGTGAAGAGCTTGGAGAATCAGCATCAGTGAAAGGAAAAACTCTCGTATTGGCTTTAGAGACAATCTTATTTTTGATTGAGACGGATAACAAACTTTATAACTATTCTTTTGTTCCCCCGGGTGACAGATATGGAGTCCATCTGCTTTCAGGACAGATCAATAATAATTTCGTTCTTCTGCAAAGTGGTTTTGAGAAATGTTCAATGCTTGTGAATGCAAGAGTTGATGAACTTCAAAATATAGTTTATGATGAAATTATTGATCTGTCACCCCAAAAAGAACTCCAAACAGATAATGGAGTGATTAAAATTTTAAAGAAGAAGGCAAGGAAAATATTAGATATCACATCGCTGAAACAACTCATATTGGAATTGAAGAAATATTCTCCAAATGATGATTTTACGGTTGTCATAGGTTGAGTTATGATCCTTCAAAAGTATTTCTATACTGAATATGGAAAATAAAAAAAGCTGACACGAAGAAAGGAAGACCAATTCGCCGGTTTCGATTCTGAAATATTTTTTTGTGCCCGCCCAACCGGGTCAAAGTCCCGGAGGGCACTTGGGCGGGCACTTTTTAGCTGAACAATGAATGTAGATTTGAATGTCGGTACGCGATAAGCTATCAGAATTCATTGATTCAGCAGCTATAAAATGGTCTGAAGTATTCCGGTATGGAAATCCCAACAGACCCTCTTTCGATTATGAAAGCTCAGCAAAAGAGATCATATGGTGATACAACTTATTGTTATGGTGTGGCTCAGTCAAATTCGGCGGTAGATACCTATCGGCTTGTACATTATTTTATTGCTGAAATTGCAGTGCCATATGTATGGCGTACCCTCTACAGAGGAAAACACTTTGTAAAAGAATTGATATATCGACATGAATTTCAATCCAACATAGTACAGGAAAATTTGATACTCAATATTATTTTACAACTATTTTTCTGTCTGCTATTGACAATTCGTTTTTAATCTGGTATAATTTACTTAAAATAAGTCTTTTGATTCATTCAAAGGTGGAAAATTGAAAAATTCCGTTATAGTTATGGGAATGCCTGTTGTCTACCTGAGTGAATTATTTTTTCTCCCTGCTCTTCTTTTATATCTCTCTTTCAAAACGGAAGAATTTTCCGTATAACTATCTACTGATGAAGCTTTGTTGTATTAGCCGAGCTGAATCTAAAATTTAGTTTACATATCTGAAAATTCGTGATTCTTGATAAAGGGAGATAGAGATCATGAAATGTTATCATGGGCAGATTGCATCCTTATTCTCAATTATCATGCTGGTCATGTCAGGTTATGCTGCCGATTCCGGTCAGATGACATTATCGGAAGATAAAAACATATTGACCACCACTCTGAATATACAGACCCCGGTTGAAAAAGGCGTCAGTTTTCTGCTCGGCCGACAACAGGAAGATGGCAGTTGGGGATCAGATGAAAAACGGAAATTGGTGGACAGCTCAGAGAGTCTCCAGACACTGTATCGTGTTCAGGCCGATGAAAACGTCCTCGGCAAATCACTCCGGTTCTTTTCCGCGCTGACTGGGGACAACCATGAAATACTGGCTTGCAAGCTGCTTGCGCTCGCTAATGGAACAGCGGCAATTGATGAATTGGCAGAAGAACTGATTGCCGCGCAATTGGCTGACGGCGGTTGGGGAATCAGCGAGAGCCAAACCGGATCAATTCCTCATACACTGCTGGCTGTAAATGCTCTGCTTGCCTCAAACAAAAGCAGCAGTGCAATCGGCAATGGAACGAGTTTCCTGATTTCTTCACAACACTCCGATGGGAGCTGGATTTTTTCCGGAGCTCATTCCCTCTCCGATACGGCGCATACCGCAATGGCACTGCAATTACTGAAGAAAGTCCAGAACAGGAATACCTTCACCGGCAGCGGTCTCGACCAAGCGATCGCCAAAGCGCAAGAATATCTTGAAAGACAGTACAACAGCGGCGACGGTTCCTACGGGGATGTTGTCGATACAGCCTGGGCTTATCTGGCTCTTGCCGGAGTCAAGCAGCCTGCCCAGCTCCAGGCGACTCTTACTTACCTCAACAACGCCCAGATGGCCGACGGGTCCTGGAACAATAAAGTGTATGATACCGCCGTCTGTCTTCGCGCACTGACCGCAATAAAAGCTCCCGTCCAGGGGGATTTGCCCGATCTCGAAATAACAGCCCGGAATATCTCTTTTGTTCCAGGTGAACCGGTTGCCGGCGATGAGGTGACGATTCTGACTACGATATATAACAACGGGTATGACATTGCAGAGGGAGTAAAAGTCGAATTTTTCAACCGGGACCCGCGTGTTGATGGTGTCGAAATCGCCAACTCGCAGACAATTCCCCTGATTCCGGACGGCGGTTCCGCGCAAGTAACGGCGACATTTTCGACAAAAGGGATGAAAGGCCGCGTCCCGATCATGGTTTTCGTCGATCGGGCGAACGCGATCCTGGAATCATCCAAGGCCAATAATTCCGCGACCACATACCTGAATGTCGATGCTTCAGAGGTAAACCTGCCGAATCTGACGATAACCGCTCTGTCATTTTCTCCGGAAGAACCGTTGCCGGGAGAAGCGGTCACTGCACTTATTACCGTGGAAAACAATGGGAAGACTTCCGCCCCGGCCACGAAACTGCGCCTGACTTACGGCAATCCGTTTTCCGCCTCCGCTTCCGTCATCGCGGAAGCGGAGGTTCCCGCTCTCGACGTAAATGCATCGAAAACGATATCCGTTGAATTCAATGCTGCCGATGAAATCGCCAATCTGTTTGCGTGGGTCGATTCGGAGGAAGCGGTCGAGGAGATCTCTGAAGACGACAATGTATTCAACCAAGCTTTATCGGAAAAAGAACTGCCGGACCTGATCGTGGATGCCTCATCCGTTTCCTTCAGCCATACCGATTTGGACAATGGGGCAATGGTCGCCATTCATTTTGTCGTGGAAAACATAGGGAAAGTGGATGCTGCCGGTTTTAAAGCCGACGTAACAGGAAAACAGAACGGACAAATTCAAAAAATTGATTCCGTCGCAATTCCTCGACTGGCAGCGGGGGAAGCTATTGATTGCACCGTCGCCTGGCTGGCGACGACAGGAGAAACGGAGTTTTCAATCAGCGCCGACCGGAACAATGAAGTTCAGGAAATCACTGTCATGTGTGGGAATAAATGGTTCTGTTTTTCTGTAAAAAACAGGTGACACT